>NZ_LEKR01000006.1:0-151904 GCF_001580555.1 Stenotrophomonas sp. DDT-1 | reverse complement strand
GTGGATTTATGGCTTGGCCGGCGAAGCCACCGCGTCGCTGTACCAGCTGGACCTGAAGGGCAACATCGCGCTGGTGCTGGGCGGCGAAGCCGACGGCCTGCGCCGCCTGACCCGCGAGAACTGCGATGGCCTGGTCAAGATCCCGATGCCGGGCGAGATCGAGAGCCTGAATGTCTCCGTCGCCGCCGGCGTCAGCCTGTTCGAGGCCGTGCGCCAGCGCGGTTGATCTGTAGAGCCGAGCCCACGCTCGGCTATCGCATACCCGATCAGGAAAGCAGCCGAGCATGGGCTCGGCTCTACAGAAGCCGCTACCCCGCGCTGCCACCCAGTGCCTTGAACAGGGTCACGTCGTTGTTCAGCTGGCCCTGGCGCACGCGCGCCAGCGACAGCTCGGCATCGCGCCGGGTCTGCTGCGCTTCCAGCCAGGTGCGCAGATCGGTAGCACCCACGCGATAACGCACTTCCTGCGCGCGCTCCACTTCCACCGCTTCCTCGTACGAAGCCTGCGAGGCAGCGACCTGGCGCGCCAGCTGCTCGCGCGCGGACAGGGCGTTGTCCACTTCCGAGAGCGCGGTGTACAGCGTCTTGCGGAAATTGGTCGCGGCGATCTGATAGCTGGTGCCGGCGATATCGGTATCCAGCTGCGCGCGCTGCAGGTTGAGGAATGGCAGCGAAAGGCCGGCACCCAGCGTGGCCACCGGATTGCGCAGTACATCGCCCAGCGAGGCCGCACTGGAACCGAGGCTGCCGGTCAGGCTCAGCGCCGGGTAGTACTGGGTGGCGGTGACCCTGATGGTCTTCAGGCTGTTGCGCAGGCGGAGTTCTGCCGCACGCAGGTCGGGGCGGCGGCCGAGCAGGTCGGCCGGCAGCCCCTCGACAATGCGCGGGCTGTGTGCGCCCAGCAGGTCCTGCGGTTCGTCCTGTTGTGGCCAGGGCGTGCCGTCCAGCAGCACGGCCAGTGCGTTGCGCACCTCCACCCGCTGCTGTTCCAGCGCGCTCTGCGAGGCGCGCTGCGATTGCAGGTTCTGCAGCGCCTGGCGCACTTCCAGGCGCGATACCGCACCGGCGTCGAAGCGGGCCTGCACCAGTTCGCGGGTGCGCTCCAGCCGCTCCAGGTTGGCCTGGCCGGTGGCGATCGACTGGTTCAGGTAGGCCAGGTTCCAGTACTGGGTGATGGTGTCGCTGATCACCAGCAGGGCGGTATTCTGCCGGTCTTCCTCGCTGGCTTCGGCTTCCCAGCGGGCGATGTCGCGCTGGGTGCGCAGGCGTCCCCACAGATCCACCTCCCAGCCCAGCGATACGCCGGTGGAGTAGCTGCGGCGCCATTCGTCGGCCTGGTCGGTGGCGCGGCTGGCATTGCCGCTGACGCCCGATGACGAAGGCTGCGGCCACAGCGCGTTGCTGGCCAGGCCGGCCTGCAGGCGCGAACGCTGCACGGCCAGGCCGGCGGCGGCCAGGTCGCTGTTGGCGGCCAGCGCCTGCGCCACCAGGCGGTCCAGGCGCTCGTCGCCGAAGCCGGTCCACCAGGTGTCCTGGCGGATGTCGTGGCCCGGTGTGTCCAGGCTGCTGCGCGGGTCGCCGGCCGGTGCGTTGAGGGTGGCATCGCCACGCCCATACTGGGCCGCCACGTCGGGATCGGCCACCGGATAGCGGCCGACAGAGGCGCAGCCAGACAGGGCGAGCAGAACGGCACCCGCCAGCAGCCGGCGCGAGGGGGCAGGGAAGGGCAGTCGGGTCATCATCTTCATTCGCGTGCCAGGGCCTCTACCGGGTCAAGCTGCGCGGCATTGCGCGCGGGCAGGAAGCCGAACGCCACGCCGATCAGGGTCGAGCAGGCGAAGGCGGCAACAATCGAGGCGGTGGAGAACAGCACCTGGAAGTCGCTGGCGAAGCGGCCGATCATCGAGCCCAGCAGCAGGGCCAGGCCGATGCCGAGCACGCCACCGAGCAGGCACACCAGCACCGCTTCGATCAGGAACTGCTGGCGGATATCACTTTGTCGTGCACCGACGGCCATGCGCACCCCGATCTCTCGGGTGCGCTCGGTCACCGACACCAGCATGATGTTCATCACGCCGATGCCGCCGACCAGCAGCGCGATGGCGGCGATGGCACCGATCAGCAGGGTCATCGTGCGCGTGGTCTGCTCGATGGTGTCGCGGATCTCGGCGCTGTTGCTGAGGAAGAAATCCTCGGTGCCGTGGCGCATCGTCAGCAGGCGGGTGATCGCTTCCTGAGCGGCATCCATCGGTGTGTTGTCGTCCACGCGCACGGTGATGCTGGAGACATGGCTCTGGCCGAGCATGCGCGACATCACCGTGGTGTAGGGCACCCACACGCTGAGGCTGGTGCTGCCACCGAAGCCGAAACTCTGGCGCTTGGCCACGCCGACCACGCGTGCCGGCACGTTGCCGAGCAGGATCACCTGGCCGACCGGGTCGACATCGGGGAAGAACTGGGTCTGGGTGTTTTCGTCGATCACCGCCACCTGGCCCAGGCCCTTGACCGCATCGGCATCGAAGAAGCTGCCACCGAGCAGAGTCACGCCCTTGACCCGGAAGAACTGCTCGCCGACGCCGCTGACCTGCGCAGTGGAAGACTGGTTGCGGTAGCGCGCGGTGACCGAGGTCGACACGCTGGGGGTGGCGCTGTCCACGTAACTCTGCTTCGCCAGTGCGTCGGCATCGCTGGCCTTGAGCGTCTGCACCCGCGCCGAGCGCATGTCGCCGAAACCGCGGCCGGGGTAGACGTCGATGGTATTGGTGCCGAGCGCGCTGATGTTCTGCAGGATCTGCTGCTGCGAGCCGTTGCCCAGGGCCACCACCGAGACCACCGAGGCGATGCCGATGATGATGCCGAGCATGGTCAGGAAGGTGCGCAGGCGATGGGCGTTCATCGCCAGCAGCGCCATGCGGAACGCTTCGGTGAAGCGGTCGCGGGCCGCCCGCCAGCTGTTGCCGTGGGCGACGCCGGTACTGGCTTCGCGCTGGGCGCGGTAACTCGGCGCATCCGGATTGGCGCGGTCGGCGATGATCTCGCCATCGCGGATCTCGATGATGCGCTGTGCGTGCCGGGCCACGCTCATGTCGTGGGTGACGATGATGATGGTGTGGCCTTCGGCATGCAGTTCGCCGAGGATCGCCATCACTTCCTCACCGGATTTCGTATCGAGCGCGCCTGTCGGTTCGTCGGCCAGGATCACCTCGCCGCCGTTCATCAGGGCGCGTGCGATCGACACGCGCTGCTGCTGGCCACCGGAGAGCTGGCCTGGCTTGTGATGCATGCGGTCGCCCAGCCCCAGTCGCCGCAGCAGTTGCTCGGCACGCGCGTTGCGCACCGGCCCGGGACTGCCGGCGTAAACGGCCGGCACTTCCACATTGCCGCGCGCGTCGAGGTCGCCGAGCAGATGGTAGCGCTGGAAGATGAAACCAAAATGCTCGCGGCGCAGTTCGGCCAGTTCGTCCGGCTCCATCTTTCCGGTTTCGCGGCCGGCCACCTGGTAGCTGCCGCGAGTGGGACGGTCAAGGCAGCCGAGGATGTTCATCAGCGTCGACTTGCCCGAGCCGGACTGGCCGACGATGGCGACCATCTCGCCGGCGTGGATGTCGAGGTTCACGTCGCGCAGTACGGCGATCACATCGTCGCCGGCCGGGAATTCACGTCGCAGGTCGCGCAGGCGCAGCAGCGGCGCCGTCGTGCTCATCGGCGCCCCATGCCCGGGCCGCCGACCCGCATCTGCATGCCGCCGCGGTTGCCGCCGCCGGCGCTGGCACCGGCGGCACCGGCTTCGCCGACCACCACGCGCTCGCCTTCCTTCAAGCCGGACAGGATCTCGGCCGAGGCGCCGTTGTTGATGCCCACGGTGACCTTGCGCGGCTGCGGCTGGCCCTTGTCGTCCAGCACCCGCACCATCCGCTCATCGCCACGGCGCTTCGGTCCCAGTGCCACCGCCGGCACCATCAGCACGCCCTTGGCCTGCTTGAGCAGCACCGAGACCTGCGCGGTCATGTCGATGCGCAGCGTGCCGTCCGGGTTTTCCACATCAAACAGCGCGTTGTAGTAGACCGCACTGCTGGAACTGGAACTGGACGAACTGCTGGAGCTGGAGGAGCTTTCGTTGGCGATCGAGGCCGGCGCCGGATTGATCTGGCGCAGCGTGGCGTGATACTTGCGGTCCGGGTCGCCCAGGGTGGTGAAGTACACCGGCATGCCGGGCTTGATCTTGACCACGTCGGCCTCGGAGATCTCGGCATTGACGGTGACCACGTCCAGCCGCGCCAGCATGACGATGGTCGGTGCGGTCTGGTTGGCGTTCACGGTACGGCCTTCCTCGGCCACCACCGCGACCACGGTGCCGTCCATCGGCGCGGTGATGCGGGTGTAGGCCAGGTTGGCGCGGGCGGTGCCCAGCTCGGTTTCGCGGCCCTTGATCTGCGCCTCGTAGGACTGCAGCTGGGCGCGGGCGGTCTTCAGCTGTGCTTCGGCGGCATCGTATTCCTGGCGCGAGGTGGCCTCGGCGGCCAGCATCTGCTGCTGGCGCGCGAACTCCAGTTCGGCCTGGCGCAGGGTGGCCTGCTGCACTGCGCGCTGGGCGGTGACCTGGTCCAGCGAGGCCTGCGCGTTGAGCACCTGGTTCTGCTGGGTGGTGGCATCGATCTCGGCGATCAGGTCGCCTTCCTTCACGGTGTCGCCCAGCTGTACCTTCAGCGATTTGATCTGGCCCGAGGCCTGCGCGCCGACGCTGACCAGCTTGTAGGCGTCGATCACGCCAGTGGCATCCACCGTTTGTTCGATGTCACCGCGGCTGACCGGCGAGGTTGCCACCGCCGGGGCGGCGGGCTTGCGCAGCAGCCACCAGCCGGTCGCGGCGACGATCAGGGCGAGCAGGGCGATCAGCATCAGGCGACTCCGGCGGGTCGCTGGCAGCAGGCGGAACGTCACGTCGTGGCTTCACTCTCGAGGCCGCGAAGGCGGCGTTGGTGGGCATTGTGAAGACCGGGCGATGGACGGCTCAATCCTCGGGGTATGTCTGTATGTAACACTGTCGGTGAACAGGCGTAACCACAGGTATCCCGCCCGCGGGTGGATACACTGGTACGCATTGCCCCGGATGCGGTTCAGCTGCCGACACGGGATGATCGCGACATGGAGACTGAAAACCCGATGCATCGACTGCTGATCGTCGACGACGACAACGACATCCGCACGCTGCTGGCCGAGCAGCTCGGCCGCGCCGGCTACCAGGTGAGTACTGCGGCCGATGGCACCGCCATGCGCCAGCTGCTGGACCGCGAGCACGTGGACCTGATCGTGCTGGACCTCAACCTGCCGCGCGAGGATGGTCTGACCCTGTGCCGTGACCTGCGTGCGCGTTCGAACACGCCGGTGATCATGCTGACCGCGCGCGCCGAGCCGATCGACCGCGTGCTGGGCCTGGAAATGGGCGCCGACGACTACCTGGCCAAGCCGTTCGAGCCGCGCGAACTGCTGGCGCGCATCCGCAACGTGCTGCGCCGGACCGAGGCGCTGCCGGCCAACCTGGAACCGCTGGCGGTACGCCGCGCGCGTTTCTCGCGCTGGGTATTCGACCTGGAGCATCGCCACCTGGTCGATCCGGATGGCCGCGTGGTGGTGCTGTCCGGCGCCGAGTTCCGCCTGCTGCGGGTGTTCATCGCCCACGCCAACAAGGTGCTGTCGCGCGAGCAGCTGGTCGCGCTCAGCAGTGGCCGCAACTACGAAGCTCAGGACCGCGCGATCGACCTGCAGGTCAGCCGCCTGCGCAACAAGCTGGGCGACGATGGTGGCCCGGATGGACTGATCAAGACCGTGCGCAACGAAGGCTACGTGCTGGCCTCGTCGGTCAACCTGGAATAAACCGCGATGAAGCGCCTGCGCCATTTCCTGTCCTCGATGGTCGGGCGGTTGTTCGTGATCCTGCTGCTGGGCATGGCGGTGGCTGCGATCGGCGCGACCATGCTGGCCACCTCCAAGCGCCAGCAGGAGTTCGAGCGGCAGAACCTGAACCGCATCGCCGACCGCCTGCAGGGCTACGTCAACCTGCTGGACGGCAATCCGGAGCTGCGCGAGCGCCTGCTGGCGATCGGCGGGCCGAGCGTGCGCGCGCTGCAGCCGGGCGCACGCCTGGGGCGTGCCGACACGGCGCTGATGGAAGTGCTGGAAGACCGCCCCGGGCCGGTGTCGCGCGCGCACGTGCACTTCGCTTCGTTCCGCTCCTGCATTCCCAAACTGCAGGAGCTGCTGCCGCCGCCGCCGCCGGGCCACCGGCGGCCGCCGCGCGAGCGCGACCCCGCGTTCATCCCGCCGAAATGCCGTGCAGTGGACGTGACCCTCAACGACGGCACGCTGCTGAAGCTGGCGCTGGACTCGCCGGCGGTGGCGCACAACGGCATCCTCGCCGTGGACCCATGGTTCCTGACCCTGCTGGTGCTGGCGATTGCCGTGCTGGCCTATATCGTCGCGCGCATGGCCAGCGCGCCGCTGCAGGAACTGGCCGCAGCCGCAGAAGACCTTGGCGATGACCTGCAGCGCGACCCGTTGCCACTGCGCGGGCCGCGCGAAGTGCAGCGTGCCGCCGAAGCCTTCAACGCCATGCAGCACCGCCTGCAGCGGCACCTGGCCGAACGCACGCAGATGCTGGCGGCGATCACCCACGACCTGCAGACGCCGCTGACGCGGCTGCGCCTGCGCCTGGAGAATGTCAGCGACGAGGCCCTGCGTGAGCGCCTGATCGGCGACCTGGCGGCGATGCAGGCGCTGGTGCGCGAGGGCCTGGAACTGGCGCGCAGCGCCGAGAGTGCCGAGCAGCGCGCCGCACTGGACCTGGATTCGCTGCTGGAGAGCATTGTCGAGGACGCCGCCGAAGGCGGCGGTGATGTGGTCTTCGAAGGGGGCAGTGGTTCGGTGCTGATGTTGCGTCCGTTGGCCATGCACCGGCTGTTCTCCAACCTGGTGGACAACGCGGTGATGTACGCGCAGCGGGCACGGGTGCGGGTTGAACGCAGCGGCGGTGCAATTACCGTGGTGGTGGCCGATGACGGCCCGGGCCTGGCCGAAGAGCAGCTGGAGGCGGTGTTCGATCCGTTCGTGCGGGTGGAGACCTCGCGTTCGCGCGAAACCGGCGGGGCCGGCCTGGGCCTGACCATCGCGCGCGCCCTGGCCGAGAAGGACGGCGCCCGGTTGTGGCTGCGCAACCGGGCCGAAGGTGGCCTGGAGGCGGTGGTGCAGTGGCCTGCCAGTGCCCAGGTGGTGGCACCCGGCCGCGCCGGCTGAGTCGGCGCGCTGCGAACGGTGACGCCGGGGCCGGGGTTTGGCCTATCATCTGCGCATCTCCCCAGTCTCCCCCCGATGAGCCAGCCCGTTCCTGCCGGCATGCCATTGCACGCTGCCCGGCTGTTCCCGCACGCTGCCGCGTCCTGCAGCCGCACCTGGCCGCCGCCGCTGCGGTGATGGACGGGCAGGGGGACAAGAGGCGCTGGGTGGAGCGCCGCGCATCAGGATTCAGGCGGGCACTGCGGCAGGGCCTGTTGTGGCTGCTGCTGGCCCTTGCGCTGCCGTTGGCTGCGCAGGAAGGCGCGCCCCCGCTGCACGACTACGCCATCGATGTATGGACCTCGCGCAACGGCCTGCCGCACAACTCGCTGCGCGACATCGCGCAGACGCCGGAAGGCCATCTCTGGTTCGCCACCTGGGAAGGGCTGGTGCGCTACAACGGCCTGGATTTCACCGTGTTCGACCGCAGCACGCGCCCGGGCCTGCGCGACAACGGCATCGGCGCCCTGTTCGTCGACCGCCAGGGCGGACTGTGGATCAGTGATTCGCGCGGCAACGTCAGCCACCGTGGCGGTGATGGCCAATGGCGGGTGTGGGAGCACCAGGCCGATACGCCGCAGGTGCTGATCCAGTCCATGCAGATGGACAGCCAGGGCCGGCTGTGGCTGCTGTACGAAGGCAAGGGCATCGGCTACCTGACGCCGGACAGCGGCATTGTCTACCAGGCGCCGGCGGCGGACCTGCCGATGGCGATGAGCTTCACCAGGCTGGTGGTCGACGCGCAGGACCGGGTCTGGGTCGGTACGCTGGACGGGCTGGTGCTGCGCGACAACGATGGCGTGCTCAAGCGCGCCCCCGCCGCATGGGGGCTGGGTGCCGGCAGTGGCCTGTCGTGGCCCTACCGTGCGCCGGATGGCGCGTTGTGGATCGTCGCCGGTGAGCGCCTGTACCGGGTGGAGGATGACCAGCTGGTGCTGGTGCACCGCCTGCCGGGCCAGCTGCACATGACCTCGATGCTGCAGGACCGGCACGGTGACCTGTGGCTGGGCACCGAGAACCAGGGCCTGCTGCGCATCTCCGCACATGGCCTGGAGCGACTGCCGGCCGGCCTGAACCTGCCGGGCGGACGCGTGGTCAGCCTGCGCGAGGATGCCGAAGGCAGCATATGGGTGGGCGCCAACGGCGGGCTCTATCGCCTGCGCGAAACACTGTTCAGCAGCTACACCGAGCGCGATGGGCTCAGTGGCGACTACGTGCGCACGGTATTCGAGGATCGAGATCGCCAGCTGTGGGTCGGCAGCGCCAGTGGCTTGGACCTGCAGACGCCGGATGGCCGGTTCCGTGCCGTGCCGCTGCACAACCGCGGTGGCAAGGCACCGTCCGTCCTGAGCCTGGCGCAGGGGCCGGACGGTGACCTGTGGGTGGGCACCTTCGGCGACGGGGTCTACCGGCTCGGCCGCGACGGCCACCTGCGCCACAACTACGCGGCAGCCGACGGCATGCCGGGTGGCAACATCCGTGCGATCAGCGTTGATTCGCAGGGCGTGGTCTGGGCCGGCACGCAGAAGGGCGTGGTGCGCATCGACGGCGACCAAGTGCAGGTCTCGAACGTGCCGGGCATGCCCGGCGGCCTGATCACCGCGCTTGAGCATGACCATCAGGGCAACCTGTGGATCGGCACCATCGAAGGCATCCGCGTGCTGCGCGGCGACCACGTGCAGTCGATCGACCTGGCGCCGCTGGGCGGTGGCCGCAGCGTGTTCGGCTTCCACCAGCTGGGCGACGCGATGTGGATCAGCAGTGATCGCGGGCTGTATCGCTGGCGCAACGGCAGGCTGGCGCGGGTGGGGCTCGAGCAGGGCATGCCGGTGGATGCGGTGTTCCAGCTGGTGCCGGATCGCCTTGGCAATGTGTGGATCAGCAGCAATCGCGGCGTGCTGCGCACCGATATGGCCACCCTCAACGCCGTGGCCGATGGCCGCACGCCGCGGGTGGGGGTGGAGCGTTACAACGAGATCGACGGCATGGCCAATGCACAGGCCAACGGCAGCTCCAGCCCATCGGCGATCCTGCGCCAGGACGGCACGTTCTGGGTGGTCACCGCAGGCGGCCTGAGCACGGTCGACCCGCAGCGCCTGCAGCGTTTCCGCGAGCGGCCATCGCCGCCGGCCGCGATCGAGAGCGTGCAGGTGGATGGCGCGCCGGTGCATTGGGAAGGGCCGGATCGCAACCATATTCCAGGGGGGCGCCGGTTGGCGGTGAGTTATGTCGGCCTGAGCTACCTGATGTCCGACCGGATCCGCTACCGCACGCGGCTGGACGGGCTGGATGCCGGCTGGGTCGAGCGCGGCCCGCAGCGCAGCGTTGAGTTCGTCGGCCTGCCGCCGGGCGACTACACCCTGCATGTGGCGGCCGCCCATCCCGGCGGCAGCTGGGGCCAGCAGGAGGCGGTGTGGAGCTTCACCGTGGAGCCGTTCTGGTGGCAGCGCCGCAGCGTGCAGGTGCTGGCGGGCATGCTGCTGCTGGCTGGACTGGTGGCGCTGTACCGGCTGCTGCTGCAGCAGCTGAAGGCCAGCAACCTGCGCCTGGCACGGCGGGTGGACGAAGCGACCTTCGATCTGCAGGCCAAGACGGTGCACCTGCAGGCGCTGAACCAGGAAAAGACCGAACTGGCCGAGCGCCTGGCGCGCCAGGCCGAAGCCTTCGAGCGACAGGCCCGCGAGGATGCACTGACCGGCCTGGCCAATCGCCGCGCCTTCGACGAAACGCTGGCGCGTGACTTCGCCCGGTCACAGCGCAGTGGTCATCCGCTGTGCCTGGTGGTGCTCGACATCGATCACTTCAAGGAGGTCAACGACCGCCACAGCCACAGCATCGGCGATGCCGTGCTGGTGCAGGTGGCGTCATTGATCGCAGCGGCCTGCCGCGACTCCGACCTGCCGGCGCGCACCGGCGGCGAAGAGTTCGCGCTGCTGCTCAACGACACCCGCCTGGAGGAAGCCGCACAGCTGTGCGCGCGCCTGCGCGGCCTGTTCCATGATCATCCCGATTGGGGCGGCGTGGCGGGCCTGCGTGTCACCTTCAGCGCGGGCCTGGTAGAGCTGGATGCCGACGACCGCACCCCGGCGCTGCTGTACCAGCGCGCCGACCGCGCGCTGTACCGCGCCAAGAGCGACGGCCGCGATCGCACGAGCATCGGTTGATCGCATCCACGCATGGCGTGGATCTACTGGAGTACCGCACCAACCGGCGGTGCCGACCAATGGTCGGCACCCACCAAAGGAGTACCCACCACAGAGGTCGTCGGCAGCCCCAACGAGCGCAGCGATCCGCTGTTGCTCCTGCTTTTCTGATCTTTCCGTGGCACCCAGCAACGTGTCCGGCCCAACTGATGATTCGCTTCACGCCACGAGGGGCTCCGCCGTTGGCCGCTTCAGCGCGGCCAGGCGTTGGCGATGGTGCAGAACAGCCGCGCGGTCTGCTCGGTGTCATACACCGCGCTGTGTGCCTCGTTGGCATCCCAACCCAGCCCGGCGGCGGTGGCCGCACGCGCCAGCACGGTCTGGCCGTAGGCGATACCGGCCAGGGTGACCGTGTCGAACACGCTGAACGGATGGAACGGGTTGCGCTTGTGGCCGGTGCGGGCCACGGCCGCGTTGACGAAGCCGAGGTCGAAATGCGCGTTGTGGCCCACCAGGATCGCGCGCTGGCAGCCGTACTTCTTCATCGCCGCACGCACCGGAGTGAAGATGTGGTCCAACGCCGCTTTTTCTTCCTTGGCCAGCCGGAACGGGTGGTCGAGGATGATGCCGGTCACTTCCAGCGACTTCGGATCGATTTCCAGGCCCTCGGCTGGGACCACGTGGGCACTGGCGGTCTGGCCGGGGTAGAGCAGGCCGTTCTCGTCCATCTCGATCGGCACCGCGGCGATCTCCAGCAGCGCATTGCGCTGGCTGTCGAAGCCACCGGTTTCCACATCCACCACCACCGGCAGGAAGCCGCGGAAGCGTTGTGACATCGCGCGCTGCGCCTGGGGTACTGCGGAATCGGGAGCGGCGGCAGGTGCGGAGGGGGAGTCAGTCATGCGTGAATTCTAGCAGAGCGACCCTGAGCGCCCGGCCAGCCTTCTGCGCATGGGTTCCCTGCGTGGGCGTGTGTCGACCAAGGTCGACACCTACCGGACACCGCACGCTCAGGATTCCGGTGCCAACCTTGGTTGGCACACGGCGCACCGACCATGGCCGGCATCTAGCGCACCGCAGGCCGTGCCGTCGTGACCGATGGCTGCCACCGGGCCAACCAGGCGTCCACGCTCAGCTTGCCGGCGCCAGTGAAGATCAGCGGCAGCAGCATGGCCATGAACAGCACCGGCAGCTTGAAGTTGCCGTAGCCCTGGTCGCTGATGGCATACCCCATCGCGAGGTCACCCAGCGAATTCCATTGCATCGGCCAATGCACCGCATAGGTCGCCACCACGGTCAGCACCAGCAGGCTGGCGGCGGCGAAGCGGGTACCGAAACCAAACAGCAGGCAGGCCGCGCCAACCAGTTCGAACCAGGTGGCCAGCTGCCAGTTCAGGGCAGCAGGCAGTTGGTTGAACGGGAACGGGAAGGCGTCCTGCAGGTCGGCGAACCAGTTCTGGCCGTGCAGCTTCTCACGGCCGGATTCGAAGTATTCCCAGGCCAGCAGCAGGCGCAGGCCCAGCGGCGCCACCCAGGGGGCGAGACGGTCCAGCCGGCCGCGCGCGGCGGCCAGGAGCGGCAGGTTCATCGTTGGATCTCCAGTGGAAGAGGCGTCAGGGCGGGGGGGCGAGCGGGCCGATCACGCCGGCCTGCAGGAACTGCAGCAGCAGTGCAGCACCGGGCTCGGCCAGTGCGTCTTCGGCCAGGCCGTGCGAGGTGGCCAGCTGCTGCAGGTACGTCTGTCCTTCCAGGCCGGGCCGTTCGCCGATGCTGGCCAGCAGGTGTACCGCCAGCGGGCTGAGCGCGGCGAATCGCACTTCACCGTCGGCTTCGCGGCGGACCAGCAGGCCGGTGGGTTCTGGAAGGGGCTGGGTCGGCGCATCCTCTGCACCGAGACGGTGCACCGGCCATTGGTACAGCAGCGGCCATGCCAGCGGCGAACGCCGCAGCGGCACCCGAAGCGGATCAGTATCGCCAGGCGCAGGAAGCGGTTCGGCTTGCAGCTGGTACAGTGCGGTTTCCACCCACTCGTAGTGCGCCAGTTCGGCCAATGCCGGGTGGGGCAGCTGTGGCTGCGCCTGCAGCCACTGCACAAATTCAGCGGCCAATTCGGTGAACAGCGGTGTCTGGCAGCGATGCGTGGCGAAGTAGTGGTGCACCAGGGCGCTCCAGGCCGGTTCGCCAAGCAGGCGCACGCAGACCGGGAAACCGTTGCTCAACAGGCCGAGCAGGTTGTTGAACAGCAGGTGCCGGTATACCGCGACCCGGCGTGGATCCAGGCCGGCCGGCGCAGGTACCGCCTGCGGGTCGCGCAGGTGTGCGGTGAACGCGTGCTGCTGCGCGCGCAGGGTGTTGGCGGAATCAATCATGTGCCATCCCGGCGTGCGTGGCCTGCAGGCGGCGGATGGTCTGCAGTTCGCCCTGCAGTTCCGCATACGGCGGGAAATTGAAATCGCGTTCGAGCAGGGTGGGGCGCGGGCCGATCCGTGCATAGGTACGCGCCAGCAGCGCCCAGACCGGATCGATCACCGCGCTGCCGTGGGTATCGATTTTCAGGTCCGGGGCTTCATCCAGATGACCGGCCACATGCAGGCAGACGATGCGCCGTGCAGGCAGGCCGGCGATGAAGGCATCGGCATCGTAGCCGTGGTTGCAGGCGTTGACGTAGACGTTGTTGACGTCCAGCAGCAGGTCGCAGTCGGCTTCGGCAAGCACCGCATTGGTGAATGCCAGCTCGTCCATCGCCGGTTCCGGTGCCAGGTAGTAGGACACGTTCTCCACCGCGATACGGCGGCCCAGCAGGTCCTGCACGCGGCTGATGCGCTGCGCGGTATGGCGCACGGCTTCGTCGGTGAAGGGAATCGGCAGCAGGTCGTACAGGTGGCCGTCGTCGCTGCAGTAGCTCAGGTGCTCGCTGTACAGCGGCACGCGGTGCTTCTCCAGGAACCGGCCGACCTGTTCCAGCAGCTGGGTATCCAGCGGTGCACTGCCGCCCAGCGACAGCGACAGGCCGTGGCAGCTCAGCGGATGGCGCTGCGCCAGTTCGGCCAGGGCATCACCGGCCGGGCCGCCGACATGGATCCAGTTCTCCGGTGCGCATTCGAGGAAGTCGAAGTCGCCTTCCGGGGCGTCACGCAGGTCCTGCAGCAGCGCCCGGCGCAGGCCCAACCCGGCGGCCGCCGCACGAAGCGGCGACCGCGGGTGGACGAGGCTGGCGCGGGCGTCAGTGCTTGCCACCGCACTTGCCTTCGCCGCACTTGCCTTCAGCCGACTTCTTGTCGCCGGTCTTGGCAGCCGCTGCACCAGCGGCCTTGCCCTTGTCGGCGCCACACTTGCCTTCGCCGCACTTGCCTTCGGCAGCCTTGCCCTTGTCACCGCCGCACTTGCCTTCAGCGGTCTTGCCGTCGGCGCCGCACTTGCCTTCGGCGTGCTTGGCATCGGCAGCCTTTGCCGCCTGGCCCGCCACCAGGTAACCCTGGGCGAGGTCGCTCATGCTCAGGGCCGAGGCGCTGGCGGTCATGCCCAGGCCGGCGGCCAGGGCGGTAGCGGTCAGCAGGGACAGGGTCTTGTTGGAACTGCTCATCGGTCTTACTCCTGGGTGGTGGGCAGGTGCCCGGGGTGAAACGATGGTGCAGCGATCCTACTCAACGAATCCTCGCCAAGAACTCAAATTTTCGTGAGATTTGTTACAGAGGCATCCGGAAGGTCTGCGCCGGGCAAGCACGGCGCCCACAACGCGGGCGGAACACCGCAAAAAAGGAAGGCCGCTGTCACAGGACAGCGGCCACCTTGGAGTCGACTCCGGTGTTGCAGTGCAGCGTCAGGGCTGGCCGGTGCTGGAGGTCTCGTCACGCTTCTCACGCGGTGGCAGCGGCTGCTCGCCGTGCACCAGGAACCACACGTTCTCGGCGATGTTGGTGGCGTGGTCGCCCACGCGCTCCAGGTTCTTGGCCATGAACAGCAGGTGGGTGCACGGGGTGATGTTGCGCGGGTCTTCCATCATGTAGGTGAGCAGCTCGCGGAACAGCGCCGTGTACTGGGCGTCCAGGCGGGCGTCGTCCTCGCGCAGTGCCAGTGCGGCCTCGGCATCGTTGTCGCGGTAGGCGGCGATGGCACGGCGCACCTGCTGCGCGGCCAGGCGGCCCAGCGCGCGCAGGCCCTGGATCTGCGGCAGCGGCGGCACCTTGCCCAGCGCGATCGAGCGCTTGGCCACGTTCGCTGCATAGTCGCCGATGCGCTCGATGTCGGCCGGGATGCGCAGGCCAGCGAGGATCTCGCGCAGGTCGCGCGCCATCGGCCCACGCAGCGCCAGGCGCATCACGTCGTGGCTGATCTGCTGCTCAAGTGCGTCGATCGCTTCGTCGTTGGCGATGATGCGATGGGCGGCGTTCTCGTCGCGTTTCTCGATCACGTCCATCGCCGCTTCGAGCTGGGCGACGGCCATCTCGCCCATGCGCACGATTTCGGCCACCAGGCGCTGCTGCTCCTCGTCGTAGCTCTTGACGATGTGGTCGTTGGGAAGGTTCATGGTTGTTCCGCTCTGTAGAGTCGAGCCATGCTCGACAGACGTTGTCTGGAGAGTCGAGCCACGCTCGACTGAGGTTTCAGCCGAAGCGACCGGTGATGTAGTCCTCGGTCTGCCGCTGCGACGGCTGCGAGAAGATCACTTCGGTGCGGTCGTGCTCGATCAGGTCGCCCAGGTACATGAAGGCGGTGTAGTCGGACACGCGCGCAGCCTGCTGCATGTTGTGGGTGACGATCACGATCGTGTACTCGTGCTTGAGTTCTTCCACCAGCTGCTCGATGCGGCTGGTCGAGATCGGGTCCAGCGCCGAGGTCGGCTCGTCCAGCAGCAGCACCGACGGGCGCAGGGCCACGGCACGGGCGATGCACAGGCGCTGCTGCTGGCCACCGGACAGGCCCAGTGCGCTCTGCCCCAGCTTGTCCTTCACTTCGTCCCACAGCGCGCCCTGGCGCAGCGCCTGCTCGACGCGGTCGGCCATGTCGGCCTTGCTCAGCTTCTCGTGGTGGCGGATGCCGTAGGCCACGTTCTCGAAGATGGTCATCGGGAACGGCACCGGCTTCTGGAACACCATGCCGACCTTGCTGCGCAGGCGATTCATCGGGTACTTCGGCGACAGGATGTTCTCGCCGTCCAGCAGCACCTCACCGCGCGCTTCCAGCTTCGGGTACAGCGCGTAGATGCGGTTGAAGATGCGCAGCAGGGTCGACTTGCCGCAGCCGGAAGGACCGATCAGCGCGGTCACGCGCTTCTCCGGGATTTCCAGGTTGATGCCCTTCAGGGCGTGGAACTTGTCGTAGTAGAAGTCCAGTCCGCGCGCGGCAAGCTTGACCGGAGCCGGGGTGTGCAGGCTCTCGTGCGAGGACGGCACGGCGATGCGCTGCATCGGCACGGCGTTGGAAAGGTCGTTCATGGCGTTATCCACGGAAAGGTCAGTCATGGGAGATACGGTTGCGCAGCAGGATGCCGCGGGCGGCAAGGCTGACCAGCAGCACGAAGACAGTCAGCACCAGGGCACCGGCCCAGGCCAGTACCTGCCAGGATTCATACGGGCTGCCGGCGAACTGGTTCATCACCACCGGCACCGAAGCCATCGGCTGGAAAATGTTGTTGTTCCAGTACTGGTTGCCGAAGGCGGTGAACAGCAGCGGAGCGGTCTCGCCGGAGATGCGGGCCAGCGCCAGCAGGATGCCGGTGATGATGCCGGCCGAGGCACTGCGGTACAGCACCTGCACGATCACCTTCCACTGCGGGATGCCTAGCGACAGGGCCGCTTCGCGCATCTGCGAGGGCACCAGGCGCAGCATCTCGTCGGTGGTGCGTACCACCACCGGCAGCACGATGAAGGCCAGCGACAGGGCGCCGGCGAACGCCGAGAAGTTGCCCCCGGTCTGCATCACGTACAGCGTGTAGACGAACAGGCCCAGCACGATGGACGGGGCCGACAGCAGGATGTCGTTGACGAAGCGGACCACGGTGCCGGCCTTGCGGGCGTTGCCATACTCGGCCAGCCAGGTACCGGCCAGCACGCCCAGCGGGGTGCCGATGCCGATCGCCAGCGCACACATCACCGCGCTGCCGAAGAAGGCGTTGGCGAGGCCGCCGTCCTGCATCGGCGGCGGGGTCATCTTGGTGAACAGATCCCAGTTGATGCCGGCCAGGCCCTTGGCAGCCAGGGTGAACAGGATCCAGCCCAGGAAGAACAGGCCGAACAGGGCGGTGGCGCAGGACGCAGTGATCGCAACGACGTTGCCGATGCGGCGGCGCAGGTACAGCGAATCAGCGGTGGTGGACATCAGTTGCCCTCCTTGCGGGACAGGCGCATCAGCATCAGGCGGGCGATGGCCAGCACCACGAAGGTGACGATGAAGAGGACGAAGCCGAGCAGCAGCAGGGCCGAACGGTAGGTTTCAGTGGCTTCGCCGAAATCATTGGCGATCAGCGCGGCGATGGTGGTGCCCGGTTCCAGCAGCGACGGCGACAGGCGCACGCTGTTGCCGATCACGAAGGCCACCGCCATCGTTTCGCCCAGCGCGCGGCCCAGGCCGAGGAAGATGCCGCCGATGACCGCCGAGCGGGTGTAGGGCAGGACGATGTCCCAGCTCACTTCCCACTTGGTGGAGCCCAACGCATAGGCCGATTCCTTCAGGCGGGTGGGCACGGTCAGGAACACCTCGCGCATCACCGAGGAAATGAACGGAATGACCATGATGGCCAGCACGAAACCGGCGGTGAGCATGCCGATGCCCAGCGGCGGGCCCTGGAACATCGGGCCGATGACCGGCCATTCGCCCAGGGTCTCGTTGAGGAACGGGGTGACGTACTCGGTCATCACCGGCACCAGCACGAACAGGCCCCACATGCCGTAGATGATCGAGGGGATGCCGGCCAGCAGTTCGATGGCGGTACCGACCGGACCACGCAGCCAGCGCGGCGCGACTTCGGTGAGGAAGAAGGCGATGCCGAAGCTGACCGGCACGGCGATGACCATCGCGATGACGGCGGTGACCAGGGTGCCATATATCGGAGCCAGGGCGCCGAACTTGTTTTCGACCGGATTCCAGTCGGCGGAGAAGAAGAAGCTCAGCCCCTGCATCTGCAGGGCATGGCGACCGCCCCACAGCATCGACAGCGCGGCGCAGGCCAGGGCGATCAGTACGAAGATGACGGTGCCGACCAGCACCCATCGGAACAGTTTGTCGTTGCGGGCATCACGCGTATCACGCGTGGACGGGGCGGCTACAGGCTGGGCGATGGCATTCATGGGGACGGCTGGGCCAGGAAGGGGCGGGGCGGCACGGCGTGGAACAAGCGGTGCCCGCGCGGGGCGGGCACCGTCGAGTCCATCACTTCAGGTCGGTCGCCCAGTAGGCCTCGATCTGCTTGACCAGTTCGGCCGGCAGCGGCACGTAGTGAAGCTCGTTGGCCTGGGCCTGGCCGTTCTCGAAGGCCCACTTAAAGAAGGCCAGGGTGTCCTGGTTGCGCTTGGCGTCCTTCGGCTGCTTCTGCATCAGCATGAAGTTGGTGGCGGTGATCGGCCACGCCTGCTCGCCCGGGGCGTTGGTGATGACCAGGTTGAAGTCCTTGGCGCTGGCCCAGTCGGCGCTGGCGGCCGCAGCGGCGAAGGTTTCCGCGCTCGGCTCGACCCAGTTGCCGGCGGCGTTCTGCATGGCGGTGTACGGCATGCCGTTCTGCAGGGCATAGGCCAGTTCGACGTAGCCGATCGAGCCCTTGATCTGCTTCACGTAGGAGGCAACGCCTTCATTGCCCTTGCCACCGACGCCGTCCGGCCACTGCACCGAGGTGCCTTCGCCGACTTTGCTCTTCCACTCCGGGCTGACCTTGGACAGGTAGTTGGAGAAGTTGAAGGTGGTGCCCGAACCGTCCGAACGGTGGACCAGGGTGATCTTGCCGTCCGGCAGCTTCACGCCCGGGTTGGCGGCGACGATCGCCGGGTCGTTCCAGGTCTTGACCTTGCCCAGGAAGATGTCGGCCAGCAGGGCGCCGCTCAGGCGCAGCTTGCCGGCTTCCAGGCCTTCGATGTTGACCACCGGCACCACGCCGCCGATGGCCGACGGGAACTGCGCCAGGCCGGCCTGGGCCAGCTCTTCGCTGCTCAGCGGCTTGTCGGACGAACCGAAGTCGACGGTCCCGGCCTTGATCTGGGCGATGCCGCCGCCGGAGCCGATCGACTGGTAGTTGATCTTGGCGCCGGTGCTGGCGTTGTAGTCAGCCGACCACTTGGAGACCAGCGGGAAGATGAAGGACGCGCCCGCGCCGGACACTTCGGCGGTCACCTTGGCACCGGCGGCGGCCGGAGCGGCGGTACCGTCGGTAGCCGGCTGCTGCGCGGCCTGCTTGTCGCCACCGCAGGCCGACAGGCCCAGGGCGATGGCCAGGGAAAGGGCGGCAAGGCCGGCCGAGTGCAGTTTCATGGTCACTCCATAGCGGGGAAGAGCCGACGCGGTCGGCGGATGCGGCTATGAAATGATGTTTTTGTTACAGCCGTATTACGACCATGACAGAGGTGTACTGGATCACGTTCTGACAAGGGTTTCACAGGGCTGGCGCCGATCCGGCCGGGGCCCGGAAACCCCGGATCTGCGCACCGATATGACGGCGGGTTGGTCCTTGCAGTGTCAATGCGCGACAGCTCCCTGCCCACGGTAGGTGCGGACCGTTGGTCCGCACGCTCCAGAGCGCAGCCGAGCGTCGGCTCGGCTCTACAGAGGCAGGTGTATCCCCGAAAACAAGAAGAGCGCGAGATCTCGAGGATCTCGCGCCCGGGTGGGAGCGGCGGGGGAGAGAGGACCCGCCGCCCCCGTTCCTGCGGGGGAACGCGCTTACTTCAGGTTCTGCGACCAGTAGGTCTCGATCTGGCGGACCAGGCTATCCGGCAGCGGCACGTAGTCCAGCTGGCGGGCCTGGGCGTCGCCGTTCTTGTAGACCCAGCGGAAGAACTCCTGGGTCGCCTTGCCATTGGCAGCATTCTTCGGCGTCTTCTGCACCAGGATGAAGTTGGTGGCGGTGATCGGCCAGGACTCGGCGCCCGGCGCATTGGTCATCACCAGGTAGAAGTCGCGGGCGTTGGCCCAGTCGGCGCTGGCAGCGGCGGCAGCGAACGAGGTGTCGCTCGGCTGCACGAACTTGCCGGCGGCATTCTTCATCGCCGTGTAGGAGAGCTTGTTCTGCAGCGCGTAGGACAGTTCGACGTAGCCGATGCCGCCCTTGATCTGCTTCACATAGGCGGCAACACCTTCGTTGCCCTTGCCGCCGATGCCGGCCGGCCACTGCACCGAGGTGCCTTCACCGACCGAGCTCTTCCACTCCGGGCTGACCTTGGACAGGTAGTTGACGAAGTTGAAGGTGGTGCCCGAGCCGTCCGAACGATGCACGACGGTGACCTTGGCGTTGGGCAGGGTCACGCCCGGGTTCAGTGCGGCGATGGCCGGGTCGTTCCAGGTCTTGATCTTGCCCAGGAAGATGTTGGCCAGCACGGCGCCGTCCAGCTTCAGGGCGCCCGGAGCGATGCCGGCCACGTTGACTACCGGCACCACGCCACCGATCACCGACGGGAACTGCGCCAGGCCTGCAGCAGCCAGGTCTTCCGGCTTCAGCGGCGCGTCGGAAGAGCCGAAATCAACGGTCTTGGCCTTGATCTGGGCAATACCGCCGCCGGAACCGATGGACTGGTAGTTGACCTTGTTGCCGGTTGCGGCGCTGTAGTCGGCCGACCACTTGGACATGACCGGGTAGATGAACGATGCACCCGCGCCGGTGATGTCGGCGGCGTTGGCGGCGAACACGGACGATGCAGCCAGGATGGCGACAGCGGCGCGCGATTTGAAGGCGTGGATCACGGGGAGACTCCTGGGGTGGTGGTCGAAGGGCGGTTGCCCGACGTTTTCGGTGCACATTCCATAACGGTTGCGTGACACGTCCGCGTCTGTCATATGACGCGGGCGTGACACGCGTCATGAGGGATGTCACGTCCGCTGTGCCGGCAGGGCGGCACGCGTACCGCTGCAACGACGAAGGCACGGCCGGGGCCGTGCCTTTGCGGTTCAATGCAGGTGGCTGGACTTACCAGAAGAACTGCGCGCGGGCTTCCAGGATGTTGGGATCGTCGTTGACGAAACCGCGCGCCGTGGAGCTGTACTTCTTGCTGTCGACCATCACGTAGTTGAGCATCAGCTTGAAGTTGGAACGCAGGTACCAGTTGGCGCCCACGGTCCAGATGTCCATCTTGCCACCCAGCACGCCATCGACGATCGGCGGGCGACCGGCGACCGGATTGGCGGCGAGGTTGCCGTCATTGAGGTCCATGTGGTCGTAGCGCACGCCCAGCTGCCACTGGCCGCCGGCCGGGTTGTTCGGCAGGCCGGTGCCCGGAGTGCCGCCCTTGTAGCTCCAGGTCTCGCCGGTGACGTTCCACACGCCGCTGATGTAGTAGCCGTCGCTGGTGTAGTTGTCGTGGTCGTAGCGCTTGGCCTTGCTGGTGTAGTACTCGGCCTGGGCCTTGAACGGGCCCTGGAAGTACATCGCTTCGGCACCGATGGTGCTGACGCGGTCGGTGTCGGTCAGGTTGCCGCTGTCGACCAAGCGGGCAGTGGCGAGGTCGGCATTCGGACGCGCGCGCACGCGCAGGGTGTCGGCGTCGGCGTCGTAGTTGACGTAGCTCAGACCGAAGTGCAGGACCTGGCCCTTTTCATTGATCGGGGCCCAGGTGCCACGCGCGCCGTAGCCGCTGCCGTGGGCCAGGTTGCGGGTCAGCTCGCGGCCGAAGGCGCTGGCGGTCACCGACCAGCTGTCCTGGCCGTAGCTGTACGCGCCGCCCAGGCGGCGGGCGATGGCGTAGGTATTGGTGACCGCTGCCTTGGAAATGAAATCGTTGTTCTTGGTGCTGGACAGTTCTTCCAGGCTGTTGGGCTGCTTGAACTGGCCCAGCTGCAGGAAGTGGTTGGCGTTGCCCAGCAGCTTGTACTTCACGTTGGTGTCGAGGAACTTGTCGGCCTTGGCGTCATAGCCGACCACCCACTCCACGTTGCCCGGGCCCTTGCCCTTCAGCACCAGCTCGGCGCGACGCAGTTCGAATTCGCTGTTCTTGCCGTTGCCGGCGTCGCCACCGTTGAGGTCGACCACATCGTTGTGGAACCAGTTGCCGTCGGCCTGGACCAGGCCTTCGAAGGTGATTTCCGAACCGCCGATCACGTCGATGGCGACTTCGGCGTGTGCAGCCGGCACATACAGCGCAGCAGCCACGGCCACCGTCAGGAGTTGGTGATGCAGTTTCATGGAGAGGAGCCTTGCAGGCAGGTGGGAAGATGCGCGCAGGCTAGAAGGTAAAGATTGCGTAAATGTGACAGTTCACGCGCGGCAGACATCCGCCGCAGGCCCCGTCACGGCAGGGCCTGCCATTGAAACCGCTTGCGTATGACGCCCGGATTGCGACCCGGTTGCAGTAGATCCACGCCCTGCGTGGATGCTGCCGTCACTCGGCCGTGGTCTTTTCCTTGAACCGGCACAGGTCGGCGATCACGCAGCCCGGGCAATCCGGCTTGCGCGCCTTGCACACATAACGTCCGTGCAGGATCAGCCAGTGATGCGCGTCGAGCAGGAACTCGGCCGGAATCACCTTCACCAGCTTGTCTTCCACTTCGCGCACGTTCCGGCCCGGCGCCAGTCCTGTGCGGTTGGCGACGCGGAAGATATGCGTGTCCACCGCCATCACCGGCTCGCCGAACGCGGTGTTGAGCACCACGTTGGCGGTCTTGCGCCCGACACCCGGCAGCGCTTCCAGCGCTTCGCGATCGCGCGGCACTTCACCGCCATGCTTCTCCAGCAGGATCGCGCAGGTGGCGATCACGTTCTTTGCCTTGGCGTTGAACAGCCCGATGGTGGCGATGTACTGCTTCAAGCCATCCTCGCCGAGCGCAAGGATCTTCGCCGGCGTGTTGGCGACCGGGAACAGGCGGCGCGTGGCCTTGTTGACGCCGACGTCGGTGGCCTGCGCCGACAAGGCCACCGCTACCAGCAGCTCGAACGGCGAGCTGTACTCCAGTTCGGTCTTCGGGTGCGGGTTGAGTTCGCGCAGGCGGGTGAACATCTCCACCACGTCGGCGCGTGGCATCGTGCCGCCACGCCGCGCCGGGGCGCGTGCGGTCTTCTTCGTGGTGGCCATTACTGTTCCTTGCCGCGGGCGCGGGCCTTGGCCCGGGCCAGAATCGCGGCTGCCGCAGCGGGCAGGGCGGGCTTCACGTCCGGGGCGGGTGCCGGGGTGCGGCGTGCATCGCGCTCGGCCTCGCGGCGGGCCAGGCGCACCGCACGGGCGCGGTGGCGTTCGCGTGCAGCCCAGGCCGCGCGCAGTTGCTGCTGGGCCTGGCACAGGCGTTGCGGAAGGTCGGGGTGGTCGGGCAGCAACCGGTCGTCGCCGGCACGGACGACGTAGTCCATCAGCCCGGCCTGCAGGGCGCCATCGAGATCGTCTGCCTGGACCCGGGCGAACAACTGCGCGGGGTTGGGTCGGGATGCCATGGCGTCAGCGGTTCTGGAAGGCCGGCGCGCGGCGTTGCAGGAAGGCGCTGGTGCCTTCGCGCATGTCCTCGGTGGCGAACAGCAGGCCGAACTGCGCACTTTCGTACTCCAGCCCGGCTTCCAGGCTGCATTCGCCGCCCACGTGCACCGCGTCGAGCAGGCCACGCAGGGCCAGCGGCGCCGAGCGCGCCAGCTGGCGGGCGACGTCCTGCACGCGGTCGTCCAGCGCGTCGGCCGGCACGACTTCGTTGACGATGCCCAGTTCCAGCGCACGCGCGGCGTTGATCGGCGCTCCCAGCAGGCACAGCTCCAGGGTAGCGGCGCGGCCGCACAGGCGCAGCAGGCGCTGGCTGCCGCCGAAGCCGGGGATCAGGCCGAGGTTGATTTCCGGTTGGCCGACCTTGGCGGTATCTGCGGCGATGCGCAGGTGGCAGGCCATCGCCAGTTCCAGGCCACCGCCCAGTGCGAAACCATTCACGCGTGCGATGACCGGCTTGGGCATGCGCTCGATCTGGCGCATCAGCGCCTGGCCCAGCAGCGAGAAATCACGTCCCTGAACGGCGCTGAGAGTGTTCATTTCCGCGATGTCGGCACCGGCCACGAACGCCTTGGGGCCCGCCCCGGTCAATACCACGACGCGCACTTCGGGATCGGCGGCGGCGTCCCTGAAGGCATCGGCCAGGGCCTGCAGGGTCGCGGCGTTGAGGGCATTGAGCTTGTCCGGGCGCTGGACGGTCACGGTGCGGATGGCGCCGTCGTCAGCGACAGCGATCAGGGCGTCGGCCACGGGGAAACTCCTGGAACGTTAAAAAAAAGTGATATTGAACTCTGCAAACGCAGACGGGTCATAGCCTGCATCGTGAGTAGCGGTTACACGTTGCGCCCGTTATCCTAACCCGTCGCCTCAGGGCGGCGCAGAACGTCCCTGAGTTACCACCCCTGGAGAACTGTTTGATGAAGTTGCGTTCTATCGCGGTCGCCGTCGCGGCCCTGGCCCTGACGGGCAATGCCTTCGCCCAGGACGTCTCGTCCGAAAAGGGCAAGCTGAGCTACTACTTCGGTTACGACTACGGCAACAACCTGGCGGAGCTGACCGGTCGTGGTGAGCAGCTGGACATCAACTCGGTGGTCAAGGGCCTGCAGGATGCCTACGCCAAGAAGCAGCCGGCGATCACCGCCGAGCAGCTGAAGCCGGCCGTTGAAGCGTTCCAGAAGCGCGAGCAGGGCCGTGCCCAGGCCGCCAAGGCCGAGTACGAAAAGGCGGCTGCCGAAAACAAGACCAAGAGCGACCAGTTCATCGCGGCGAACAAGGCCAAGGCCGGCGTGCAGTCCCTGCCGAGCGGCGTCCAGTACCGCGTGATCGAGGCCGGCAAGGGCGCCAAGCCGACCCAGGCCAGCACCGTGCAGCTGGAAGTGGCCGGTCCGTTCCCGTACGGCCAGCGCCCGACCGAAGCCCGCCCGGCCCAGCAGATCCCGTCGATCAAGGTCAGCGAAGTCGAAATGAAGGCCATGCGCGAGACCCTGCTGCAGATGCCGGCAGGCTCGAAGTGGGAAGTCACCCTGCCGCCGGACCAGGCCTACGGTGCCGATCCGCGCACCCCGTTCCCGCCGAACGTGGCTGTGCAGTTCGAGATCAAGCTGGTCAGCGTCAAGTAAATCGAAGCAGCAAACCAAACGCGCCGGTGACCCCACCGGCGCGTTTTTGTTTGCGCAGTGCGCGACCTGTAGCGCTGCGCCATGGGCGTCGTATCGTCCCGCGCAAATTCAGCCCGATCGCGCTACTGTTGGCGGGTGCAAACAATGGAAGAAACGGCGCGTGTTGTCGCAAGTCCCTGCATCGGAGTGTGCACGCTGGATCCGCACCGGCAATGCACCGGCTGCGGGCGGCATATCGATGAGATCGCGCGGTGGTCGTCGATGAGCAACGAGGAACGCAGCCGCATCCTGCATCGCGTGCAGCCCCTGCGCGAACAACTGCAGCAATCGCTGCGTGGCTCGCTGGCCGACCACGAGCGACTGATGCGCGCGCTGCACCCCTTGGCCCAACCACCTGAGGGCGACGGCTGGAACCGCAGTGAGCTGGTCGACCTGCTGCCGCCCGGGCCTCCGGTGGAGGCTGCGGTGCTGGCCGGCATCGTGCCGCGCGCCAACGGCGCACAGGTGATCCTCACCCGTCGCACCGAAACACTGCGCACCCATGGTGGCCAGGTCGGATTCCCCGGTGGCCGCACCGAACCCGATGACCGCGACGCGCTGGCGGCCGCGCTGCGCGAGAGCCAGGAAGAAATCGCATTGGCGCCCGGCCAGGTGCAGGCGCTGGGCTATCTCGATCCCTTCGTGACGATCACCGGCTACCGGGTCACGCCGGTGGTGGCGGTGGTCGATCCGGAGTTCGTGCCGGTGCCGCAGCCCAGTGAAGTGGCCGAGGTATTCGAGGTGCCACTGGATTACCTGATGGCGCCCGACAGCCTGCGCCAGGTCGAAATCAATCATCGCGGCCGGGTTCGCCACGTCCTTGAGTATGGCTGGCCGGGCCAGCGCATCTGGGGGGCGACCGCCGCCATTCTCTACAACCTGCGTCGCCGCCTGGAGCAAGTGCAATGAAGCCGATCGATCCGCCGTGGACCACCCTGGTCGATGTCGCCACCCTGGCCGCCGCGTTGGGCGAGGGCGTCCGCGTGGTCGACGCGCGCGCCACCGCCAGCACCGCGGTGCGCGTGGTCGATGCGCGTGCTTCGCTGGCCGACCCGCAGGCTGCGGGCGGCCAGTACCTGGCAGGGCATATCCCGACTGCGGTGCATGCCGATCTCAACCGTGATCTTTCCGATCTCAGCCGCGTCGGCCATGGTCGCCATCCATTGCCGGACAGCGATGCCTTTGCTGCGAAGCTGGGGCAGTGGGGCATCGGCCCCGACACCCAGGTCGTGGTCTACGATGGCAGCGACGGAAGCATGGCCGCCTCGCGCCTGTGGTGGCTGCTGCGCCTGATCGGTCACACCCGGGTGGCCGTGCTCGACGGCGGCATCGCCGCGTGGCAGGCCGCCGGCCACGCGTTGGAAAGCGGCCAGGCTGGGGTGAACGCGCTGCCTGATTACCCCGGCCGTTTCGACACCACCCAGATCGCCAACGCCGATGAAATCACCGCGCGGCTGAAGCATGCACCGGGCTGGCTGGTCGACGCGCGCGCGGGTGAACGCTTCCGTGGTGAAGTGGAGCCGCTGGACCCGGTGGCCGGGCATGTGCCGGGCGCGGTCAACCGCCCGTTCGCATTGAACGTACTCGACGGCCGCCTGCGCGACGCACAGGAGCTGCGCGCCGAACTGCAGGGCGTGATCGGCAACCGCGATCCGCAGCAGGTGGTGCTGATGTGCGGTTCCGGCGTGACCGCCTGCCACCTGCTGCTGGCGATGGAAACGGCCGGCCTGAGCGGCGCACGCATCTATGCCGATTCCTGGAGTGGTTGGGTGAGCGACAGCAGCCGCCCGGTGGCGACCGGCGCCTGAGCCGGTTGCGCAGCAACGGGATCCGACCCCGTGTCGATTCGAAGGATCGCGGAGATCTGTCGAAGGCGGGGTGGGTCCGGTTGCGGGGGTGTCCGCGGCATGGATGCCGCGGCCAAGCCGCCATGGATGGCTTTACGGCGTCCCCCGCAATCGGATCCACCCCGCCATCCCTCGGAATGCCAGCTCTTGACGTTGACGTTGCCTCTGCAGGTGCAGGGCGCAGCCCTGCTGCTTACTCCAACCCCTGCAGCGGCACCTTCGCCAGCACCCGCGCCCACGGGAACAAGGGCCCCGGATCGCGCTTGCGTGCCACCCTCAGCGTCGGATCATCGCTGGCCGGCATTTGCTCCAGATCCAGCTGGTCGTGCCCGGCAATCCGCCGCAGCGACGGATAGCGCGCCACCAGCGCCAGCAGCAGCCGCTCCAGCGCTTCCAGCTGTGGCTCGGTGTAGGCCTCGTCCATCGCCTGGTGGCGGCTGTCGAACCAGTCCGGATAGCGCCCGCGGTTGACCAGCTCGATGCCCAGCGTATGCGCGTTCATGCCGCGCACGTGATGGGCCACGCGTTCCGGCGCCACGTACTGCACCACGCTGCCATCGCGGTCGATGTAGAAGTGCCCGCTGTTGCCGGCGCCGCTGTCGTACAGCACGCGCTCGCCGTACTCGCGGGCCATCGCCAGATCGGGCAGCTCGGTGCAGTGGATCACCACCATTTCCAGCGAGGCGGGATCCCGCAGCGGCAGTCGGTCGTGATAGGGCAGGGGCTGCAGCTGCAGGCCGGGCAGGAGCGGGTTGGGCATCCGGCGATGCTAGCATTGCGGCATGAACCTGCCTTCCCTTTCCTCGCCGGCCCGCGCCCACGGAGCACGCGCATGAGCCGCGGCCACTGCATCCTCTCCCATGGCTTCGAAAGCGGCCCGGAGGCGACCAAGGTCACCGCGCTGGCCGAGGTGGCGCAACGCCTGGGCTGGACCCACGAGCGCCCCGACTACACCGACCTGGACGCGATGAGCGAGGTCAGCCGGGTGGGCGACGTGCCGACCCGCCTGCGCCGTCTGGTTGAACGCGCCGCCATCGCGGCCCGTCAGGGGCCGGTGGTGCTGGCCGGCTCCAGCCTGGGCGCGTACATCTCCGCCATCGCCTCGCTGCAGGTGCCGGTAGCCGGCCTGTTCCTGATGGTGCCACCGACCACCATGGGCCCGATGCCGGCGCTGGACGCCGCTGCGGTGCCGACCACGGTGGTGCAGGCCTGGCATGACGATGTGGTACCGGCTGCCGGCGTGATTGCCTGGGCGCAGGCGCGTTCGGCGCAGTTGCTGCTGGTTGACGACGGTCACCGCCTGGAGCGCCACGTGGAGGCCTCCGCGCAGGCCTTCGAGCGCCTGCTGCGGCAACTGTGAAGCCAGGGCGCACGGCGCGCCCGCCCGCATTGACTACAATGGCAGCCCCGCCGCCCCCGGCGCGGGCCTGCCGGCCGTGCCTACGGCCCTCCTTTCCGACCGGCCCGGCCCCTGTGCCGCGCCCGACCACCTGCGAACCGATCCCGTGAAATTCTTCGTCTCCTGCGCCAAGGGCCTGGAATACCTGCTTGCCGATGAACTGTCGGCCCTGGGCCTTGGCAAGGCCACCGCCACCATTGCCGGCGTCAACGCCGACGGCGAACTGGCGCAGGCGCTGCGGATCGTGATGTGGTCGCGCCTGGCCAGCCGGGTGCTGTGGCCGATCGACGAGTTCGACTGCCCGGACGAGCAGGCCCTGTATGACGGCGTGCGTGCACTGCCGTGGCACGAGCACATCTCGCCGGAGATGACCCTGGCGGTGGATGCGCACGTGTCCGGCGACAAGATCACCCATGCACGCTTCGCCGCGCAGCGGATCAAGGATGCGATCGTCGACCGCATGCGCGACGAAGGCCTGGAGCGGCCCTCGGTCAATACCGATCTGCCCGACGTGCGCGTCAACCTCTCGCTGCGCAAGGGCCGCGCCTCGCTGTCGATCGACCTCGGCGGTGGCCCGCTGCATCGCCGCGGCTGGCGCGGTGCCGCCCACGAGGCGCCGCTGAAGGAAAACCTGGCCGCCGCGCTGCTGCTGCGCGCGCAATGGCCGCGCCTGCATGCCGCCGGCGGTGGGCTGCTGGACCCGATGTGTGGCAGCGGCACGCTGCTGATCGAAGGCGCGCTGATGGCCGCCGACGTTGCTCCAGGCCTGATGCGGCATGGCAGCCTGCCGCCGAGCCGTTGGCTGGGCTTCGACAAGGCGGCCTGGAAGTCCATCCAGAGCGAAGCACGTGAGCGCGAAGCGGCCGGCCTGGCCGCGCTGAAGCCGGTCATCCACGGCAGCGACATCGACCCGGCTGCGATCCAGGCGGCCCGCGAGAATGCCGAGGTCGCCGGCGTCGCCCACGCGATCCGTTTCACCCGCGCCGATGTCGCCGACCTGGCCGCGCCGGAACAGGAGATCGGTGCGGTGGTCTGCAACCCGCCGTACGACGAGCGCCTGGCCGCCGATCCGGCGTTGTATCGTGCACTGGGCAATGCCTTGCAGAAGGCGGTGCCGCAGTGGCGCGCCAGCCTGCTGTGTGGCAATGACGAACTGGCCTTTGCCACCGGCCTGCGCGCCAGCAAGAAGTACCAGATGTTCAACGGTGCGCTGGAATGCGCGCTGATCGTCTGCGATCCGATCGCTGTGCCAGGCCGTGATCCGGCACAGCCCCGCGAGCTGAGCGAAGGCGCGCAGATGGTGGCCAACCGCCTGCGCAAGAACCTGAAGAAGTTCAAGAGCTGGCGTGCCCGCGAGGACATCACCTGCTTCCGCGCCTACGACGCCGACCTGCCGGAGTACGCGGCGGCCATCGACGTCTACGAGGAAGAGGGTGGCAGGCGGCGTACCTTCCTGCATGTGCAGGAATATGCGGCACCGGCGGCGATTCCCGAGAACGACGTGCGCCGCCGCCGCAATGAGCTGCTGGCCGCCGCGCGCGAAGTATTCGGCGTGCCGCCGGAGCAGGTGTCGATGAAATCGCGCGAGCGCGGCAAGGGCGGCAGCAAGTACGGCCGCTTCGAGCAGCGCGACGAGTTCATCGTGGTGCGAGAGAACAACGCGCTGCTGCAGGTGAACCTGTTCGACTACCTCGATACCGGCCTGTTCCTTGACCACCGCCCGCTGCGCCGGATGATGGCCGAGCAGGTGCGTGGCAAGCGTTTCCTGAACCTGTTCTGCTACACCGGCGTGGCCAGCGTGCAGGCCGCCGTGGCGGGTGCCGCCAGCACGACCAGCGTCGACCTGTCGGCTACCTACCTGCAATGGTGCTACGACAACCTGGCGTTGAACGGACAGGGGGGCAACCAGCACCTGCTGGTCCAGGCCGACGCGATGGCCTGGCTGGAAGGCGACCGTGGCCAGTACGACGTGATCTTCTGTGACCCGCCGACTTTCTCCAACTCCGCACGCGCCGACGACTTCGACGTGCAGCGCGAACAACTGAAGCTGCTGCGTGCGGCGGTGGCGCGGCTGGCACCGGGTGGCGTGCTGTACTTCTCCAACAACTTCCGCCGCTTCAAGCTGGAAGAGAACGCCATCGCCGAGTTCGCCCAGTGCCGCGAGATCACCGCACGCACGATTGGTCCGGATTTCGAGCGCAACGCGCGCATCCACCGCGCGTGGGAACTGAAGCGGTTGGGGTAAGCCCGGTAGTGCCGGCCGCTGGCCGGCATTACCGCATCTGGTCCGTAGATCCACGCCATGCGTGGATCGGCCTAAAGCACCAACAATCGCCCCGGCGCATGGGCCAGGGGCCAATGGCCCTGTTCGTACAGCGCAAGCACAGGCTCCCAGTGTGCCGGCAGGCCGAGATGCATCTCCAGCAGGCGTTGCCGGAAGGCGAACATCGCCCCATCGCGCGCCACCAGCTGCAGGTCATGTGCACCACAGCGCAGTGCCGGCAGATCCAGTGCCGAAAGCGCGCGCATCAACGTGCGGTTGAGTTCGCGTCGGGCGTCGGCGAGTTCGGCGGGATGGGGCAGGGCGCCGTGAAACGGATCCGAATCGCCCAGTGTCGTGGGCATCCATTCGAAACCATCGGTATCGATGGTCCGCAGTGCTTCGGCCAGCGACCGAACGGCGACGACGCCGGCCGTTATGGGCAGTGTTTCACCCAACCGGGAAAAAAAGCCGATTCCAGACATCCGCTGCAGCATGCTATCCATACGGGCATTGTAGATCCACGCCATGCGAGGATGCCGCTGTCCCCGTCCTGCGGCTACAGCAATTCCAGCACCAACCCCAGCACCGGCAGCGCGATCGCCAGCGGCGCAATCCACGTTGGACGATACGGATACAACCCGAACGACAGCGTCACGCCGGCCAGGGTCATTGCCCCCAGCCACAGCACCGGGCCCATCGCCCAGCCGTGGTCGGCCACGCACAGTGCGAACGCCGCCGCCAGCAGCGCCCAGCCCAGCACCCGCCACTGCATCCGCCGTGCGGGTGCGGCCGCGGCCTTGCCATGCAGGTCGTGCTGGTGCTTTTCCATCGACAGCGACAGCGCGGTGAACGCAGAGAACGACAGCGCCAGTGCCAGCAGCATCATGCGCTGGCCTCCGCTTCGGCCGCTTCTGCAGTGTTCACCGATGCCTTCGGCGCAGCCGCAGCGGCCGCACGTTTCTTCTTCTCGGCCGCACTCAGCGGTGGCGTCCAGCGCTGCATGCGCCAGCCGCACAGCGCCAGCATCGCGCCGAACGCGATCATCGAAAGATCGACGCCGGCCAGTACCCAGTCGCCGCTGCGCAGTGTGATGCCCAGATGCGCGTGCGTGGTCAGCGCATTGACCACCGGCACCAGTGCGAACGCGGCCGCACCCAGGTACAGCTGCCACGCCCACATCATCCGCTTCGGCCAGATGAAGGCGGCCAGCAGCGCGCCGCCCCAGGCGTAGAAGAACACGTTGGCCTCGGCATTGGAGCGCTCGGCGATCTGCAGCGGCAGCAGGCGGTTGCCCCAGAAGTACGCCGCGAAGGCGATCGGCAGGCCGGCCACGGTGCCGATGTTCAGCGCATCGACCAGGCGCAGGCCGAATCCGGTACGCCCGTTCCTGGCATGCCTGGGACGCTCCTTCACCGCCCACAGCACCACGCCGCTGGCGACCATCAGGCAGCCGACCAGGCCGGACAGGAAGAACAGTGCGCGCAGGCCCCAGTCGGCGAAGCGCGCCAGGTGCAGGCCATACAGCACGCCACGGGTGGCGGTGGCGCCGCCGGACGGCGGCGTCTCTTCCAGCAGCGCACCGTTGACCATGTTGTAGCGCAGCGCCGGGGTGTCGGTGGACAAACGCCTGCCGTCGCGTTGGCGGATGTCGATCACCGCATTGGCAGCGCCCGGGTTGGACACGGTGAAGCCGGCCACTTCCACGCCGTGCCAGTGTGCACGCGCGCTGTCCAGCAGCTGTGCGATCGGCAGCGGCGTGGCGCGGCCTTGTGCCGGCGCGGTCACCTCTGGCATGCCGCCGAAGGCTTCGCTGAAGAACTTGTCCTCGTCCTGCGGGTAGGCAACTTTCACCCCCCACGGCAGGTACATGATCATCAGAGTGACGATGCCGGTGTAGGTGATCATCGCGTGGTACGGCAGGGCCATCACCGCGCTGACGTTGTGGAAATCCAGCCAGGACCGCAGGCCCTTGTCCTTGCGGAAGGTGAAGAAGTCCTTGAAGATTTTCTTGTGGGTGATGACGCCGGTGATGATCGCCACCAGCATGAACATCGCGCAGAACCCGACCAGGTAGCGCGCCCAGTACACCGGGATGTAGTGCAGGTCGAAGTGCAGGCGGTAGAAGAAGTCGCCGCCACGGGTCTCGCGCGCCTTCAATGCCTGGCCGGTGTTCGGATCGAGCGTGGCGTCGCCGAAGCCACCGCGACGGCCACGACTGGGGTCAGCCAGTTCCGGTGGCAGCCGCCAGAACAGCTGCATGGCCGGGTTGCGCGGCTGCGGCAGGGTGACGAACCAGTTCTCGGCGTGGCTCGCATTGGCCTGCAGGTAGTCCACCGCGCGCTGCGCGGCCACGTCGATGCTGACGTTGCTGGACGGCAGCTCCGGGCGCATCCAGCGACTGATTTCCTCGCGGTAGTAGCTGGCCGTGCCGGCCATGAAGATCAGCAGCAGCAACCAGCCGACCAGCAGGCCCGTCCAGGTATGCAGCCAGGCCATCGACTGGCGGAATCCGTTCTTCATGCCCAGGCTCCCAACAGGCGTGCGACCGCCGCCATCAGCAGGGCGGGGGCGAGGATGCCGACCCAGGCCCGCAGCGCGCTGCGGGTGGCGAAGGCCCACAGCGCCGCGCAGGCAGCCACCAGAATGGCCAGCAGCATGCCGGTCAGCACGGTCTGGCCGCGCGCGCCGGGCAACGCCACCGCGCAGAACACGCTGGTCATCGAGGCCAGCGCATAGCCGCCGAAAATCGCGGCCAAAGCGCGTGACAGCACGCCCCAGCGCGGGTTGGAGAACAAGGTGCGGGGGCTGGCGGGGGTGGGCGAGCGGTCCACGGCGTTCCTGAGGTAGGAGAAGGGATGGAACGCGTCCGCGGCCCCCTTGCGCCCTGCGCATGTCGCCCAGCGTGTCCCATCGACGAAGCACTGCCCGCGCAGACGGGCAGCCCAGAAGTCGGGGCAGTACACGGGCGATGGGCACGTCTTCGTGCCCGTTTGGCTAAGCGTACAACCGATCAGTAAATGATATGTATTCGCATTTTATGAATCAAGCGTGCTGATCGTAGGCGTTGGCCGGGGCTAGAACCTGAACACCACGGTTGCCGCATGCAGCAGCAGGCCGATCAACCCGCCCACCAGGGTGCCATTGAAGCGGATGAACTGCAGGTCGCGACCCACGCTCAGTTCCAGTTGCTCGACCAGGTGCCGCTCGTCCCAGCCCTTCACGGTCTGCGCGATATGCGTGGTCACGCCCTCGCGCAGGCGCCCGGTCAGGCGCTGCGCACCTTCCAGCAGGTGCTGGTTGAGGGCCTCGCGCAGGGCCGGGTCGGCCTGCAGGCTGCTGCCCAGCGACGCCAGGCTGCGCTGCAGGTGGCCGACCAGTGCCGAGTCCTCGCGTTGCAGGTCGGCGCGCAGGCTGGCATGGATGCGCGCCCACAGCCCCTGCACGTAGTCCTGCAGGGCGGGGTGGTCGATCATGTCCTGCTTGAGCTGTTCGATGCGCTCGGCCAGCGCCGGGTCTTCGCGCAGGCGCTGCACGTAGTTCTGCAGCCAGGTCTCATAGTCCTGGCGCAGCGGATGCTGCGGCTCGGCCAGCACCTGTTGCAGTTCTTCCAGTACCGCCCGCGCCAGGCGCTCGGCCAGGCTGTCGCCGATCTCGTCGATCGGCTTGACCCAGTTCACGGTGCTCGACAGCGTCGGCCATTCGCGCTGGATGTAGCGCACGATCAGCTGCGAGGCGCGTTCCTTCACCTCCGGCTGCTCCAGCCAGCGCCCCAGCCGCTGCAGGCCCTCGTCCAGCACGCGCTGGTGGCGTCCATCGGCGGTCAGCAGGGCCAGCAGTTCACCGGCGGTGGCAGCGGCATTCCACTGCCGCAGCTGCTGCACCACGAAGGCGTGCAGTTGCCGGCGTACCGCGGCTTCGTCGAAGAAATCCAGTGCCTGCAGCGCCCAGCTGCGGGCCATGTCGGCCAGCATCCGCGAGCGTGCCGGGTCGGACAGCCAGCTGCCGAGACGGCTGGCCGGATCGAACACCTGCAGCTTGGCCAGCAGCACACCTGGCTCCAGGAACTGGTCGCGCACGAACAGCGCCAGGCTGTCGCCGATGCGCTCCTTGCTGCGCGGGATGATCGCGGTGTGCGGAATCGGCAGGCCCATTGGCCGCCGGAACAGCGCAACGACTGCGAACCAGTCGGCCAGCGCGCCGACCGCAGCGGCCTCGCAGAAGGCCGAAACCCAGGCCCAGATGCCGCGTTCGCCGTGCCAATGGCTGACCGCGAATCCGGCCAGCATCAACAGCAGCAGGCCCAGTGCGAGGGCTTTCAGGCGCCGCAGCTGGGCGCGGCGCGGATCGTGGGCAGGCGTCATTGCACGAGTCTAACCGCAGCCCGGTGATGCCTGCCTGTAGAGCCGAGCCCATGCTCGGCTGCCTTGCGTGCGGCAAACCGCAGCCGGGCATGGGCCCGGCTCTACATGAGAGGTTCGCGTCTTTTTAAAGCGCTTCCAGTTGCTTGCGCAGCGCGGCCAGCTGGGCGCGCAGGGTGTCGTTCTCGCGGGTCAACGCGACCACGCGGCGGCGCAGGGCCGGGGCATCCTCGCCCAGCTGTTCCAGCGCCAACAGCACTTCGGCGTCGCGGCTGGCGATCTCGTCCTCGCTGGGCTCCTCGAAGTCCATCTCGGCCGCGTCCGGCTTCGGCGCGCGCGGCTTGCGTTTGGATTCGCGCACGCGCTTGGCCGCCTGCTTCAGCTCGTCCTTGCCACCGGCGGCGGCGGCGCGCTGCTCCTCTTCGGGCAGGTCGGCCACGGCTGCAGCGGCGCTGATCGAGATCACGCCGGCCTTCACTGCCTCCACCACTTCGGGGGCAGCCTGGGCGTGGATGCGCTCGATCATGCCGACCTGGCTGGTACTCAGCTTGGCTTCGCGGGCCAGCTCGGCGCGGCTGAGCTTCGGTGCCGGCTCCCACGGCGGGCTGTCTTCGCCCGCCTCATCGGCAATCTCGGCGGTACCGTCGCTCTCGCGCTGCAGCTGCGCCTGCTCGACCTGCTTGCGGGCGGCCAGGATGTCGCGCTTGCGCAGCGCCAGCACACCGCGCTGGAAATCGGACACGCTGCGGCGGCCCAGATGCTGCTCGATCATCCACAGGTGCACGTCTTCCATGCTCTGGAAGCGCGTGTTCTGCACGGTGTTGAAGGGCAGGCCATGCTTCTGGCAGATGCCGAAACGGTTGTGACCATCGACCAGCACATTACCCCACAGCACCAGCGCATCGCGGCAGCCTTCGGCCAGGATGCTGCGCTCCAGCGCGTCATGTTCGTCCGCGGTCAGCGGGTCGATGTAGGCCTTGAGTTCTTCTTTGACGACGATATCCATGGGCACGGCAGCGAGCAGGAGCGGAACCGCCCATTGTACCCGCTCGCCACCACCGGCCCGGGCTCAGGCGGTGGCCCCGATCATCTCGCCCAGGGTGCCGGTGATCTGGTCGATCTGTGCCTTGTCCACGATCAGCGGCGGCGACAGCGCGATGATGTCACCGGTACAGCGCACCAGCAGCCGGCCGTCGTGGAAGCAGCGCCGGAACACCTCGTAGCCGCGGCTGCCAGGTGCATCGCGGCGCGGCGCCAGCTCGACCGCACCGACCAGGCCGAAGTTGCGGATGTCGATCACGTTGGGCAGGCCCTGCAGCGCGTGCAGCCGTTCCTGCCAGTACTCGCCCAGTTCGATGGCGCGCTCGAACAGGCGCTCCTCGGCGTAGACGTCCAGTGTTGCCAGCGCTGCGGCGCAGGCCAGCGGGTGCCCCGAGTAGGTATAGCCGTGGAACAGCTCGATGGCCTGCGGCGGGGCCTGCATCAGCGTGGCATGCACGGCGTCGCTGGCCAGCACGCCGCCCAGCGGCACCGCGCCGTTGCTGACCGCCTTGGCAAAGGTCAGCAGGTCCGGGGTGACCCCGAAGCGCTGTGCGGCGAAGGGCATGCCGACCCGGCCGAAACCGGTGATGACCTCATCGAACACCAGCAGGATGCCGTGGTGGTCGCACAATTCGCGCAGGCGCTGCAGGTATCCGGGCGCGGGCAGGATCACCCCGGCGGAGCCGGCGATGGGCTCGACGAAGACGGCGGCAATCGTCGAGGCGTCATGCAGCGCGATCAGCCGTTCCAGGTCGTCGGCCAGCTCCGCGCCCTGGCGCGGCAGGCCCTTGCTGAACGCGTTGCGCTGCAGGTCCAGGGTGTGGCGCAGATAGTCCACGCCCCCCAGCTGCAGGCCGAACGCCCTGCGGTTGTTGGGCAGACCGCCCAGTGCCATGCCACCGAAACCGACGCCGTGATACGCCTTCTCGCGGCTGATGAAGCGCGTGCGCTGGCCCTCGCCACGCTGGCGGTGGTAAGCCAGCACGATCTTCATCGCGGTATCCACCGCCTCCGAGCCGGAGCTGGTGAAGAACACATGGTTGAGCAGGGCCGGAGCCAGTGCGGCCAGCCGCTGTGCCAGCGCGAAGGCCGGCGGCGAGCCCATCTGGAAAGCGGGCGAGTAGTCGAGCGTGCGTGCCTGCCCGGCGATGGCCTCGACGATGCGCGGTCGCGCGTGGCCGGCGTTGCAGCACCACAGGCCGGCGGTGCCGTCAAGGATCTGTCGGCCATCGATGTCTTCGTAGTGCATGCCTTCGGCGCGGACCAGCATGCGTGGTGCCGCCTTGTACTGGCGGTTGGCGGTGAATGGCATCCAGTAAGCGTCCAGTGACTCGGGGCGCTGTGTGGCCAGGTCGTGCAGGTCGCTCGCGGAACGCTTCATGCCAGCTCCATCGGGTCCGATGCGATGAATGTAGCGCAGCCACGTCACGGCGGAGTCGCGGTGACCCCGGTATAACCAAGGTTCGTTGAATGCTGGAGCTTCCCATGGTCGATTTTCCCGACCGCAGCCATTGGCAGGTGCTGGCCCTCCAGCTGTCGATGCCAGGCCAGGCCTTCATCGATGGCCGCTATGTCGATGCAGCCAGCGGCGCCCGTTTCGACTGCGTCAGCCCGATCGACGGTCGCGTACTGGGGGAGGTCGCCGACTGCGACGCGCAGGACGTGGAGCGCGCGGTAATGGCCGCGCGGCGCAGCTTCGAGGCGGGGCACTGGTCGCAGGCAAGTCCGTCCCATCGCAAACGCGTGCTGCTGGCCTTGGCGGCGTTGGTGGAAAAGCACGCCGACGAGCTGGCCCTGCTGGAAACCCTGGACATGGGCAAGCCGGTGCGTGATGCGCGCCGCATCGACCTGCCAGGCGCGGTGCGCTGCCTGCGCTGGACCGCCGAGGCCGTGGACAAGCTGTACGGCGAGATCGCGCCGACCGGCCCGCACGAACTGGGACTGGTCACGCGCGAGGCCGCCGGGGTCGTGGCCGCGATCGTTCCGTGGAACTTTCCGCTGCTGATGGCTTGCTGGAAGATCGCGCCTGCATTGGCCATGGGCAACTCGGTGGTACTCAAGCCGTCCGAGCGGTCACCGCTGAGTGCGCTGCGGCTGGCCGCACTTGCGGCCGAGGCGGGCCTGCCAGAGGGCGTGCTGAACGTGCTGCCGGGGTACGGTGCGCGCGTCGGTGAGCCGTTGGCCCTGCACATGGATGTGGACGTGCTCGCCTTCACCGGCTCCACCGCCACGGGCGCGAAGCTGCTGCAGTGTTCAGGGCGATCCAACCTCAAGCGGGTCTGGCTGGAGTGTGGCGGCAAGAGCCCGCATGTGGTGTTCGCCGACGCCCCTGATCTGGACGCCGCCGCGAAGGCGGTGGCACAGGGTATCTTCTTCAACCAGGGCGAGGTCTGTACCGCAGGTTCGCGGCTTCTGGTACAGCGTTCGATCCGCGAGGATTTCGTGCATCAGGTGGTTGCCTATGGCCAGCACATGCACCCCCGCCATCCATTGGACCCCGATGCGCCGATGGGCGCGCTGGTGGATGCCGCGCACCTGGACAAGGTGATGGACGATATCGCGCGCGCCGAAGGCGAGGGCGCCCGGTTGCTGCTGGGTGGGCGGCGCGCCGAAGTGGAAGCCGGCGGCAGCTACGTCCAGCCCACCGTGTTCGACCAGGTGCGCCCGGAGCAGGCACTGGCGCGCGAGGAAGTGTTCGGGCCGGTGCTGGCCGTGCTGGGGTTCGAAGACGAGGCCGAAGCGGTGCGCGTGGCCAATGACAGCCGCTACGGCCTGGCCGCCGGCCTGTGGACGCGGGACCTGGGGCGGGCCCACCGCGTCGCGCGCCAGCTGCGCGCCGGCAGCATCTGGGTGAACGGCTGGGATGGCGGGGACATGACCGCTCCGTTCGGTGGCTACAAGCAGTCCGGCAACGGGCGCGACAAATCGCTGCATGCGTTCGACAAGTACAGCGAGATCAAGGCCACCTGGATCCAGTTGTAACGACGCGATTGCTGGACGGCTGTTCGCTCTCTGTAGAGTCGAGCGATGCTCGACTGCCGTTCGTTCTTCCGTGGAGCCGAGCCATGCTCGGCTGCATCTCGCGAAGAACCGTCGAGCATGGCTCGACGTTACAGGCGCCTGCCCCCTCGTTGGCATCGGTGTCGGCTGAAACCATCGTGCCGTACCGCCGCCAGCCCGTGGCAGAATCGGGCGATCTGCCATTGCCCATGTTGCCGATGTCCTCGATCACCGCTGCCGCGCCGCCCGTGAATTCCCCCCGTCGTGTGCTGCTGGCCAGCCTGATCGGTACCACGATCGAGTTCTTCGACTTCTACATCTACGCCACGGCCGCGGTGCTGGTGTTCCCGCACCTGTTCTTCCCGGACAGCAGCGAACAGGCAGCCCTGCTGCAGTCGCTGGCAACCTTCGCGGTGGCCTTCATCGCACGCCCGGTTGGCTCGGCAGTGTTCGGCCATTTCGGCGATCGCATCGGCCGCAAGGCCACCCTGGTGGCTGCGCTGCTGACCATGGGGCTGTCCACGGTGCTGATCGGCCTGCTGCCGACGCACGCACAGATCGGTCTGTGGGCGCCGGCGCTTCTGGCGCTGTGCCGTTTCGGCCAGGGCCTGGGTCTGGGCGGGGAGTGGGGCGGGGCAGTGCTGCTGGCCACCGAGAACGCACCGCCGGGCAAGCGTGCCTGGTACGGCATGTTCCCGCAGCTGGGTGCACCGCTCGGCTTCCTGCTGTCGGCCGGCATCTTCCTGGTGCTCGGCCGTTGCCTGAGCCAGGCCGACTTCCTGCAGTGGGGCTGGCGCATTCCGTTCGTGGCCAGCGCGCTGCTGGTCGGCCTCGGCCTGTGGGTGCGGTTGAACATCCACGAGACCCCCGACTTCAAGCAGGCGCTGGAGCGCAAGGCGCCGGTGCGGCTGCCGATGTGGACGGTGCTGCGTGACCACCCGGTGCCGATGCTGCTGGGTACCCTGGGCGCGTTCGCCACCTTCGTGCTGTTCTACCTGATGACAGTGTTCAGTCTGGGCCATGGCACCGCGGTGCTGGGTTACAGCCGCGAGCAGTTCCTGCTGATGCAGATGGCCGGCATGCTGTTCTTCGCGCTGGGCATCCCGCTGTCGGCGCGCTATGGCGACCGCTGGGGGACGCGCCGCACGATGATCGTGGCCAGTGTGCTGATCATCGGTTTCGGCGTGCTGTTCGCGCCGCTGTTCCAGCCGCACAGCCCGTGGATGGTCACCGCCTTCCTGTGCCTGGGCCTGTTCCTGATGGGCCTGACCTATGGCCCCTGCGGTACCTTCCTCGCCGAGGTCTACCCGGTGGAGGTGCGCTACACCGGCGCATCACTGTCATTCAACCTGGCCGGCATTCTGGGTGCGGCACCGGCGCCGTACCTGGCCACCTGGCTGGCCGAACGCTTCGGCCTGGTCGCGGTCGGCTACTACCTGTGCCTGACTGCGGCAGCGACGCTGTGCGCGCTGGTGGCACTGCACCGGCGCGCGCTGCGGTTCAGCCAAAGAAGCGCTTGAGCGTGCGTCCCAGCCAGCCACCGCCCTGGTGCTCGCGGGTGAACTGGTTCAGGTGCGCCTTGACCTGTTCGGCATAGGCCTGATCATCGCCGCGGATGTGGTTGAACAACCAGCGCGAGAGCATGGTGCGCAGTTCGTCGCTGATGTCCTCGCCGGCCTGGAAGCGCAACCGGTACTCGGCCACGCGCTTGATGAAGATCTCATGCACGCGCTTGTGCGCTGCACAGAACGGGTAGCCCGCCTCCTCCATCAGCTCTTCCTCGAACGCGAAGTGCGACATGGTGTAGTCGACGACTTCGTCGATCACTTCACCCACCGCTGCACGCTGCAGGCTGGTCTGCGCCACGTGCAGGTGGTTGAGCATCTCGATGATGCGGCGGTGTTGTTGGTCGATCACATCGATGCCGATGTTCAGATCGTCCTGCCAGACAAGTAGTGCCATCCCCGGCTCCCCTTCATGCGTATGTCGGGGCCGACTGTAGAGCTGCCGTGCGGGAACGGCGTTGATCTGGATCAAAGCGAGCCGGTCAGGTCAGCGCAGGCTCGCGTGGACGCAGCGGGCTGGCCACCGTGGTGCAGCTGACCCGGTTGCGGCCACCGGCCTTGGCCAGGTACAGCTGGCGGTCGGCCTCGGAGATCAGCCGGTGCAGCGCATCGCGCTGCGGGCGCAGGCAGCACAGGCCGATGCTGACCGTCATGCGCAGGGTAGCGGTGCCGATGTCCACCTCCAGTGCGGCGATGCGCTGGCGCAGCTCCTCGAAGTACAGCAGCGCCTCGTCCTGTTCCATGTCTGGCACCAGCAGGCAGAACTCCTCGCCGCCGAAGCGCGCGATCAGGTCGTGGCTGCGTGCATGCGCGGTCACCGCGCCGGCCACCGCGCGCAGCGCGTCGTCGCCTGCTTCGTGGCCATGGGTGTCGTTGATGTGCTTGAAGTGGTCGATGTCGATCATCGCCACCGCCACGCATTGGCCGTGCAGCTGCAGCTGCGGCAGCTGGCGCTGGCTCTGCTCCAGGAAGAAGCGCCGGTTGGGCAGGCCGGTGAGGAAGTCGCGGGTGGCCAGGTCCTGCAGGGTGCCGATCAGTTCCAGCTGGTCCACGTTCTGCGAGACGCGGCAGAAGAACTCCTCGCGCGAGAACGGCTTGCGCAGGAAATCGTTGGCGCCGTTCTTCAGGAAGCGCGGGATCAATGAGGCGTCGGTATTGCCGGAGATGCCGATCACCGCCACCTTGTCGCGCGAGCGCAGGGTGCGGAGGCGACGGGTGAATTCCACGCCTTGCATGCCGGGCATTTCCTGGTCGACCACCGCCAGGCGGATCGCCGGATGTGCCTCGATAGCAGCCAGGCCCTCGTTGCCGTCGGCGGCTTCGTGCACCTCATGCCCATACATCCGCAGCAGGGCGGCGGCATAGCCACGCGCGGACGGCGAATCGTCCACCACCAGCGCGGCGATGCGCCGGTTGCGTTCCAGCCGCTGCACCAGCCATACCAGGTAGTCGATGCTGCCGGGGGTGTTCTTCAGCACGTAGTCGATGATCTGCTGCTGCAGCACGCGCTTGCGCAGGTCCTCGTCGTAAACGCCGCTGACCACCACCGTCGGCAGGTCGCGCTTGAGGAAGAATTCGACCACTGCATCGCGGTCGCCGTCGGCCAGCACCAGTCCGGTCAGCACCAGGAACCAGCCTCCGTCTTCGCTGAGCAGCCGGTCGGCCTCGGCCAGGGTGGAGGCGATCACCACCGGCAGTTCCAGGCGCTGCTCGATGGCTTCGCGCAGCATGCCGGTGAACGCACGGGAGTTTTCGACCAGCAGGATCCGCTGCGGCAGCGGATCGGCCAGGTCGCCATCGACGGCGGCCTGCGGCAGCACGGGCATGATGCGGTGGCTCACGAGGGAGGGACTCGGCACGGATAGCGGCGGTTTCGGGTGTAACTTTAGCGGGGCAGTATGCCCTGCGTGTCGTTCGGCGATCAGGCGGGCGATGCGAATGACGCCGCTGTGCCCGCAATGGATTCGTGCAGGACGAGCCGGAGCCGGTTGCCACGGCAATGCACCGTACCGCCGTAGGCCATTATCCGGCCGGCCAGACGCTCCGTGGCCTGCTGAACGGTCCCACTCGACAGCGTGCAACTGCGGTCAAGCAGGCCCACGACCACCACAATGCCGCGGCGGTCGCCAGCCTGGCCGCTCCGGGCGCGCACGCTGACCTGTCCCGACTCCAGCTCCAGCAGCAGCGACACCGCCTCGATCAGCGAGCGATAGATGGCGAGCTGCAGGTCAACAGTCAGCAGGCAGGGGTTGCCCTCCAGCCGGGGCGGTATCACGCGATGGGAGTTGTCCCAGTTCTCGCATGCGCCGCCAACGCGCAGCGCGATATACAGCCCAACCTGCTCCAGCCCCGTGGGGTAGACCAGACTGGCCTGTTCACGGAACAGCCGCGAATGCACGGATGAAGCGTGCTGCAGGCTGTTGGCCACCGCGTGATGCCCCTGCGCCTTCAGCCAGCTGACCATCTCGCCGAGCGAGCTGTCCATGCCTTCGCCGAGTTGCTTGAGATGGGAGGCGCGCTCGCGAAGTTCACGCTCATGGATCTGATGCGAACTACGTGCCAAGCGCAATGTGGTTTCCTCAGCCAGTCCACGGGACCGTGCACGCTCGTGGTGATAGCTGATGCTGGATCCCAGGGCGAGCAGTGCGACACTCATCACGGCCATGTTCTGCTGGGTGGCGAAGGTGCCCAGGTCGAACGAGGACGGTAGGCCGGTGCTGGGAGTGGCGAAATGGAGTGGAAGGTTCAACAGCGGAATCGCGATGGCAGCGCCACGCCACCCATGCATGAAGGTCAGGGCGATCGCCGGTAGGGAGGACAGCAGCACCAGGTGGGTGCGTGTGGTGTGGGCGCTGATGGCCGTAAGCTGCATGCACAGGGCCAGGACCAGCATCACCAGGATGGCCGTGACCGTAGGTGCAGCAAAGCGGCGCGTCCAATTGGGAGCCGCGCCTCGTCGCGACCAGAGGAATGCCAGTGGCACGAGGGTAATGATGGCGGCGAAGTGGCCAAAGATCGTGCGATCAACTGCGCCAAGCAGGTTGCTCGGCGGCGGGTTCGACCACAGGGCGAATGAAATGCCCATATTGAGAGCCGGGACGAACAACGCCGTGCAGAAGGTCAGCGACAGCAGCCAGAGGCCGGCGGCGGACTCCGATGGCATTCTCATGCGGTGCAGGTGGACCACCAGCATCGCCATCGGCATCAGCAGCGTCGAGGCCAGGATGACCCAGGCCAGGCCGTAGCTGTCGATCATGGGGATGCGCAGGGTTGCGAAGTAGGCGTACTCGCCAAGCAGCAGGTAGGGCCACAGGCGGGTCGGGACGACCAGTAGTGCCGCTGCCCGGATGCCCGCAGGCAGGAAGAACTGATCCAGCGAGTACTGACGCAAGGAAAGGCAGCTCAGGGCGTAGGCGGCCGCGAGTGCGATTCCGACGGGTCGTATCCGGAAGCTCAGTTCAATCGATTCATTGAATCGCTCCAAGCCCGCGCCTCTCGTCTCCCGGCCAATGATGACTGGCCACTTCCGTAGACATTATCGACAGTCGGAGAAGGGCGCAATCGAGGTGCGTGGCTTCCCCTTGTGCTGCAATTGCCGGCTTCCTGCGCTTCGTGGCCCTACACGGTCAGCAGTGCGTCGGCATAGCCACCAGCGGACGGTGAATCATCCACAATCAGCGCGTCCTCGGTTCGATCACGTTGCAGCCGTTGCACCTGCTACGTTCGGCAGTTGATGCTGTCCACTGTGTTCACTATCGCGCAATCGACAATGTCCTGCTGTTACACGCGCCTGTCCAGGTCATTTGTCGCAGATGCAGCTGACCCGCACCGTGGGCGGGTTTCGCTACGGGTATTGGCGATTTCGGCCGCAGCTTCGGCGTGGCATGGGTTTGTATCGATCCAGTGGATTATGTCCGACAGGCACTGCGGAGTCTGCCCGGTATATGCTGACGTGATTGGCGGTAGCATCCTTCTTGATCCGTATTGCATCCAACCTGGAGGTTAGTGTGAGAAGTTTCCGAATTCATGCATGTGCTGGTGCATTGATGTTGGTGCCGGTATCCGTTTTTGCTTTTGCCCCGAGTGACGACCATGGAATCAAGATGGCCGGCCAAGGACTCGGCCAGTCGATTCCGCAGGCACAGGACCTGAGCGTGGATCCCGGCTGGTTGGTCTATGGGTTCGAGCGCGATGGCATGGATTATTTCCAGGTAAACGATCTCGCGGGCCACGTGCACATCGTGATCGGCAATGCTGCGGGCACGTTCTGGGTACTGCCGGCAGGTGACCCATCTGCGAAGGTGTCGTTGCCTGAGCAGCGCCTGCCTGTTCCCGCCAAAGCCACCAGGACGGTTGTCTATCGGTCCCCCGCATTCACGCTGGTCAGATATGCAAGCGGAGCTGATGTCTTGTGGGCGGTAGAGGCACCCTGATACCGCCTGTTGCCGGGATATCGGAGAGCTTCAGTGTCAGACCGCATGGGCACCCGGATGTTCGCCGGGTGCCCATGACGCCTTTGGCCAGCGGGATGAGCGGGACGTTCATGCGATACCGCTGCGTTGGTTCGATCCGATCGCTTGACTGTGAATGCACTACTGCAGCGCAGAGGGTGCAGGGCAGCTGTACCGTGATGGAGCACTGGGCTGTGTCTCAAGTTTTGTTTCACGGTCGAGGAACAGGATCCTGACCCGGTTGCGATAGCAGTCAACGGTCCCGTCATAGGGCAGGGTTCGCCCGGTCAGCCGCTCGAACGCTGCCATGGTTGTCTGCTGGGAAAGACGCCGACGCGACTCCAGCAGCGACACGACCATGAGAATTCCGCGCCTGGAGCCCATTCCGCCGCATCTTGCACGAATGCGAATCTGTCCACCTTCATGCTTGAGAAGAATGGAGACCGCATCAATGAGTGTCCGGTAAGCGGCCAACTGCAGTTCCACGCTCAGGTTGCAGGGGTCGCCTTTCAGATCAGGGCGGAGAACGCGCTCCGTCAGCTTCCACGACTCACGGATGCCACCAGCCTGCAAAGCCACGTAAAGCCCAAGATGCTCCAGGCCCGAGGGATAGACCATGCTTGTCTGTTCGCGAAAGAGTCTCGAATGTACATTCGAGGTATGCAGAAGGCTGCTGGCCACTGCGTGATGTCCCTGGGCCTTGAGCCAGTCGGCCAGCTCCACCAGTGACGTATCAATGCCGTCGCCGAGCTTGCGAAGGTGCAGGGCACGCTCACGCAGCTCCATCTCGCTGGCCAATTGCGAGCTCCTCGCAAGATGGATGGCGTCCCTTTCCCCCATCTCGCGCAGCCGGTAACGATGGTAGAAGTGGGTGATGCGTGATCCGAGCAACAGCAATACGATGCCGCTGATCGCCATGATCTGCTGGGTGATGAAGGCCGCGGGATCGAATGCGCTGGGATGGGTGTTGGGCGTGGTCAGACCGATGACCATGTTGAGCACCGGTACTGCAAGGGCGGCACCCTTCCAGCCATACAGGCAGGTAAGTGCGGCCGCGGGGAGTGCCAACAGCAGCAGGAGCGTTGCCTTCAGCGCAACCCAGTCTGCGGGCAGTTGAGTTGCTGCTATCCCGATCAGGAGCATCGATGAAAGTGCCGCCAGCATCGGGGTCTTTCGTCCAGCGTTCCATTCCTGCCCCACGTCCTGTCGCGCCCACAGCATGGCGATGGGGGCCACCGTCAGAATGCCGATGAAGTCGCCCACGCTGTAACGCGCCGCACTGGTCAGGAAGGGCGTGGAAGGGGGTGTTGGCCAGAGCAGATGGGAAAAGCTGAGGTTCAGCAGCGTAACTACGACGCTGGAAGCGGCGGCAATCAACAAAAGGCCGATCGTCTGCGACTCCGCCATCAGTCGCCGTTGCAGCTTCACAATCAACATCACTGCGGGCATGAGGAACGCGGAGGCAACAATGACCCAAGTCAGGCCGTACTTCTCGATCATTGGCACGCGGGACTGTGCAAAGTACGCATATTCGCCCAGCAGCAGATACGGCCACAGGCGCGGCGGGCACAACAGTACGGCCGCCACCCGGATGCCGGCTGGCAAATAGAACTGATCCAGCGACAGCTGTCGGGTTGCCCAATAGGCAACTGCATAAAGCAAGGCAAGCATCAGGCCAGCCGGACGAATGCGCACCTTCAGCAACAATCCTTCTTTCCACCAGTCCAATCGCACGTCCCCCTCTCCTGCGTGTCCCCTGTCAGCTTCCATTCGCCGCGAGGCCCGGTTTCTCAGGACGTTATCGGTCTGCGAACGATTATGCAATTGCACAGCGGCGCATTTAGGTAATTGACCAACCATCCATCACACATGTTGCGTGAAAATCTGTGACGTGTGCAGCACGATCAGCGCTGCGGTGCGCTTGTCAGAACGTTCAATACAGGTGGAGATGCAGAATCTTCACCACAACGCATCCCGCAGCTTGTACCACGACATCGCCGCCACCAGCAGCGGCGTGCGCAGCAGCCGGCCGCCGGGGAAAGGCGCATGCCGCAGGCGCTGGAACACGTCCAGGCGCTCACTCTGGCCTGCAATGGCGGCGGCGATGACCTCGCCGGCCAGCCCGGCGGCGGCCACCCCATGGCCGGAGAACCCCTGCGCGAAGTACAGGTTGCCGTCCAGCCGGCCCCAATGTGGAGCGCGGTTGCGGGTGATGTCCACGTAACCGCCCCAGACCTGCTCCAGCGGCACATCGGCCAGCTGCGGGAACACCTGGTGCATGCGCCGCTGCATCACCCCGCGCAGGCCGGGTGGGGGCAGCGCCGAGTAACTGGCACGGCCACCAAACAGCAGCCGGTGGTCGTGGCTGAGGCGGAAATAGTCCAGTGCCCAGGCGGTGTCGGCCACGGCCATGTTGTTGCCGATCAGGGCGCGGGCGCGCTCGGCCCCCAGCGGCGCGCTGGCGCCGATATAGGTACCGACCGGCATGATCCGCCGTTCCAGGTCGGGCAGCAGGCCCTGCAGCCAGGCGTTGCCGGCAACCACCAGATGCGCAGCGCGCACGCTGCCCCGCGCGGTATGCAGGGTGGGCTGCGGTCCGCGCTGCACGCGGGTCACTGCGGAGTTCTCGTGGATCACCACGCCGGCCGCGCGCGCGGCATCGGCCAGGCCACGCGCATAGGCCAGCGGGTGCAGGTGCGCGCTGTGCGGATCGAACATCGCGGCGCGGTAGCGCGGGCTGTCCAGCTGTGCGCGCAGGGCATCACGGTCCCACCACTGCATCGGGTAGTCGTAATGGCGCTGAAGATGCTCGCAGTTGGCGCGCAGGTCGCGCTCATGGCGCTCGCGGATGGCGACGCTGGCGTGGCCCTCCACCCAATGGCAGTCGATACCATGGCGATCGATGCGCCTGCGCATCGCCTGTACCGCGTCGCGCGACCAGTCGAACAGGTGGCGCGCATCGTTACGGCCGAGTTGACGCTCCAGTTCGTCCACCTCGCAGCCATAGCCGACCAGCGCCTGGCCACCATTGCGGCCGGACGCGCCCCAGCCGATCCGCTGTGCGTCCAGCACCACCACGCGTTGGCCACGCACGGCCAGTTCCAGTGCGGCGGTCAGGCCGGTATAGCCGGCGCCCAGCACCGCAACGTCGGCCTGCACCTGCCCCTGCAACGCGGGCAGTGCGGGCGGTTCGGGCAGGCTGGAGGCATACCAGCTGGGCGGAAAGGCGGCGCTCACTGCAGGCCTCGCGGGTGCAGTGCGGGAGGGCGGAGCAGGGCAGGTCGATCAGCGTTCACCCCGGTAGTTTCGCCGATGCGTGGCAGCTGCGGTGTGACGGCAGCGACTTGCCGCCGTTGCCAGGCGACGGGTAACGTGTCGGCACGCCAAGGAGTCTTCCCATGCGCCGCCTGCCCTGGGTGGGCCTGCCCACCGACAGCACCGTGCTCGGCCACCACCGTTTCGCGGTGGCCGGCGAGAAGTACGTGCGCGCGCTGGCCGAGGCGGCCGAGGTGACCCCGGTGGTGTTGCCGAGCCTGCAGCCACCGTTGCCGGCCAGCGACTGGCTGCTTGGGCTCGATGGCCTGCTGTTGACCGGCGCGGTCAGCAATATCGAACCGCAGCACTACGAAGGCGGCCGCAGCTGGCCAGGCAATCCGCATGACCCTGCCCGCGATGCCAATGCCTTCGCGCTGCTGCACGAGGCGCTGGCGCTGGACCTGCCAGTGCTGGCGATCTGCCGGGGCTTCCAGGAGTTGAACGTCGCACTGGGCGGCAGCCTGCATCCGCAGGTGCATGCGGTGCCCGGCCTGGCCGACCATCGCGAAGACCCGCAGGCGCCGGTGGACGTGCAGTATGGGCCGGCCCATGCGGTGACCCTGGCCGCCGACGGCTGGCTGGCGCAGTGGCACGGCAGTGGCCGCGCGCAGGTCAATTCGGTGCACGGACAGGGCATCGCCCGCCTCGCGCAGGGCCTGGAGGTCGAGGCCATGGCCGATGACGGACTGGTCGAGGCAGCGCGCAGCCTGCACCATGGATTTGTGCTCGGCGTACAGTGGCATCCGGAGTGGCGTGTCACGCAGACGCCGTTCTATCACGCTATTTTCCGTGCGTTCGGCCAAGCTTGCCGGCAGCACCAACAGAACCGACTGGATTCCCGATGAGTTCCCGAACGCGCCCGCGCAAGACGGCCACGCCCCCCGCACCGCAGGAAAGCAGCCTGCTGCGCTGGCTGAAGGAGCGGCGCATCACCGAGGTGGAATGCCTGGTGCCGGACATCACCGGCAACGCCCGCGGCAAGATCATTCCTGCCGACAAGTTCTCGCACGACTACGGCACGCGCCTGCCGGAAGGCATCTTCGCCACCACCGTCACCGGCGAGTTCCCTGACGACTACTACGAGCTGACCTCGCCGTCGGACTCGGACATGATGCTGCGCCCTGACCCGGATACGGTGCGCATGGTGCCGTGGGCGGCCGATGCCACCGCGCAGGTCATCCACGATTGCTACACCAAGAGCGGCGAACCGCACGAGCTTGCGCCGCGCAACGTGCTGCGCCGCGTACTGGCGGCTTATGCGGAACTGGGCCTGCGCCCGGTGGTGGCGCCGGAGCTGGAGTTCTTCCTGGTGCAGAAGAACACCGACCCGGACTTCCCGCTGCTGCCACCGGCCGGTCGCTCGGGGCGCCCGGAGACCGCGCGGCAGTCGTACTCGATCGACGCGGTCAACGAGTTCGACCCGATCCTCGACCTGATGTACGACTACGCCGATGCGATGAAGCTGGACGTGGACACGCTGATCCACGAATCCGGCGCAGCACAGCTGGAGGTGAACTTCACCCATGCCGATGCGATGGACCTGGCCGACCAGGTGTTCCTGTTCAAGCGCACCATGCGCGAGGCGGCGATGCGCCACGGGGTGTACGCCACGTTCCTGGCCAAGCCCATGGAGAACGAGCCCGGTAGTGCCATGCACATCCACCAGAGCCTGGTGCGGGTGAGCGATGGCAGCAATGTGTTCGCTGGCGAGACCGATGCTGAGGGCGAGTTCAGCCCGGTGTTCGGCCACTACCTGGGCGGCCTGCAGAAGTACGCGCCGCAGGCGATGGCGTTCTTCGCGCCGAACGTGAATTCCTACCGGCGCCTGGTGTTCGGCGAAGTCTCGCCGAGCAACGTGCACTGGGGCTTCGACAACCGCACCTGCGGCCTGCGCGTGCCGCTGGATACGCCGGAAAACATGCGCGTGGAGAGCCGGTTCGCCGGTTCCGACGCCAATCCGTACCTGGCAATGGCGGCCACCCTGGCCTGCGGCCTGCTCGGCATCCGCGAGCGGCTGGCGCCTGACGCGCCGGTGACCGGCAGCGCGAAGGAACTGGGCTACAACCTGCCGCGCTCGCTGGGCGAGGCGCTGGACGGGCTGGAGCAGTGCAGCGAGCTCCAGGCCCTGCTGGGCGAGCGTTTCTGCCGCGCCTACATCTCGGTCAAGCGCAAGGAATACGAGACCTTTTTCCGCGTCATCAGCTCGTGGGAGCGCGAGTTCCTGCTGCTGAACGTCTGAGCATCTGGAATAGAAAAATCCGCCGCCGGGGGGTAGGCTGGCACCCGTCGCCGGCTCCGCCGGCCCCCCTTCCCGCATTCTGGAGCACCCGATGAAGCTGCGTATCCTCACGCTCGGCCTGGCCTCCGCCATGCTTGCCGCCTGTGGCGGTGGCAACGGCGGCGCGCAGGACAGCCAGGTCCTGAACGTCTACAACTACAGCGATTACATCGCCGAGGACACCATTCCGACCTTCGAGAAGGAGAGCGGCATCAAGGTGACCTACGATGTGTTCGACAGCGATGAGATGGTCGAGACCAAGCTGCTGGCCGGCAACAGCGGCTACGACGTGGTGGTGCCGACGCTGAACTTCTTCGGCCGCCAGATCCAGGCCGGCGTGTTCCTGCCGCTGGACAAGAGCAAGATCCCGAACCTGGCCAACCTCGATCCGGCGGTGATGAAGCGCATCGCCACCCAGGATCCGGGCAACCAGTACGGCGTGCCGTACATGATCGGCACCACCGGCATCGGCTACAACGTGGACATGCTGAAGCAGCGCTTCGGCGGCAGCACCGACATCGCCAACAGCTGGGACCTGGTATTCAAGCCGGAGAACATCAGCAAGATGAAGGACTGCGGCGTGACCATCCTGGACACGCCGGCCGACATGATCCCGATCGCGCTGCATTACCTGGGCCTGGACCCGCACAGCGGCGACCCGGCCGAACTGCAGAAGGCGGCCAACCTGCTGAAGTCGATCCGCCCGTACGTTCAGAATTTCCACTCCTCGCAGTACGTGGGTTCGCTGGCCAATGGCGGCACCTGCCTGGTGGTCGGCTGGTCGGGTGACATCATCCAGGCCCGCGACCGCGCCGAGGAAGCCAGCAATGGCGTGCACGTGGCTTATTCGATCCCGAAGGAAGGTGCGCCGCAGTGGTTCGACATGCTGGCGATCCCGAAGGACGCCAAGCACCCGGAAGCGGCGTACAGGTTCATCAACTACCTGCTGGAACCGAAGGTCGCCGCGGCCAACACCAACTTCATCCACTACGCCAACCCGATCCCGACCGCGACGCCGCTGGTGGACGAGGCGATCCGCACCGACCCGACGATCTATCCGCCGGCTGACGTGGCCGAGAAGATGTTCACCTACTCGATCAACACGCCGGAGACCGACAAGCTCTACACCCGGCTGTGGACCGAGGTGAAGACCGGCCGTTAAGCCGGTCTGGCGCCGCCGGGCCTTGCCCGGCGGCCGCCTTGCTTCACCGCTTCACCGTGCTGGAATCGGTACCGTCGGCCTGGTCAAGGTGCCTCAGGATGGCCGGCAGCAGGTCGCGTGCATCGCGGCCGCCGTTGCACAGGAACGACGAACTCATCCGCTGCAGGTTGTGCATGCCGATGAAGAACAAGCCCGGTTGCGGGGAAACGCCAAACTCGCCCAGCGGATAGCCGTGGGCATCCAGCGCGCCCTGCACATCGAGCCAGGGCCATTCGGCGACGAAACCGGTGGCCAGCACCACCGAGCGGATGCCTGCCGCCTGCAGATCCAGTTCATCCGGGGCTATGTCCGGCTCCCAGTGCAGATAGACCTCTTCGGGAATGTAGCGGGCATCGTCGGTGCGCGGCTCGGGCCGCGTGGCGTAGTACGCGCTGGCCAGCGAATCGAGATAGGCGTACTCGGCCCGCGTCGCTTCGATCGCGGTGCGAAGTTGCGGGCGGACATCGGCGAAGCGGGCGGTGTTTCCATTGAATTCCTGCAACCGGCCCAGCAACCTGATCCCTGCGCGGTGCATCGCCAGCAGGCTGATCGAACTGCCCAGGCCGGCGCGTCCCTTGCCGGAAATCAGGGGGAACTCCGCGGTGCGGGCCTTGCGCAGCGCGTCCGGCTCGCCTGCCAGTACGGCCGCCGATTGGCTTACGTGTTGATGGATGCGCCCGGCCATGTCCCACCAGGTCATCGAGTCCTTGCCGCGCAGCCGACGGGTGTGCGAATGACGATCGGCCAATGACCAGTACACGCTGCGACCACCGTCGCGCAGGTCCTGGGCGATCTGCGCGCCGGACTGGCCGCCGCCGATGACCAGCACCGCGCCCTCGGGTAGCTGGCCGGGACTGCGGTAGTCGCTGGAGTGCAGCACGGTGAGGCCTGTTGCGGGCGCGAAAGGGGCCCGGGGCAACCGCGCCCGGCGGTATTCACCGGTGGCGACCACCACCGCCTGGGCATGGATCAGCCCCCGGCTGCTGTCGATGGCATAGCCACCGGACTCCGGCCCGACCCGATGGACCACGCACCCCTCGCTGATCGGCAACGCGCGCTCGTCGGCATAGTCGCGCAGCCGTCGGATCACTTCCGGGGCCCCCATGAACCCTTCCGGGTCATCCCCGGCATAGGCATGGCCATGCAGGGCCATCGTCGCGTTGGCGGTGTTGGTCTGGAACGAATCCCAGCGCCGCCGCCAGCTGGCGCCCACGGTTTCGGCCTCCAGCACGCGATGCTCGACGCGGGCCTCCTGCAGGAGCGCGCTGAGCGACAACCCGGCCTGGCCGGCGCCGATGATGACCAGCGGCAGCCGTGCAGGCAGGCAGCCCGGCAGGCGGGGCGGGAAAGGGGAGGGGCTGTCCGGGGAAATCACCAGGGGCGGTCCATGCAAGGCCTAGATGCGGGACATTGCGCGGGGAATGTCCGGGGCTTTCAATGGATCCCGTTCTGAAAAATGTTGCAGATCGGGCTGCCGCCCGCAGTGTCTGGCCGGGACGGCTGCAGGGTCGTCCAGGGGAGCCCGGGCCTTGGGGCGGACAGGCCACCATCGCGGGGAAAACCGACACGCCCTCGGGGGCCTTGGGCGGGCCAGCGGCCGCTTCCACCCACTCCCGTCATATCCCCTTCGGCCCCCGGCCGTTAGAATGGCCGCCGCTGTCCACCGCCCGCTCCCGGAGCCCCCATGCCCGTTGAAGCCCAGCCGGTAGCCGCCGTCGTCGACACGACCGGTGCGCCCGGCTATCTCTCCATTCGTGATCTGCGCAAGGAATTCGACGGATTCGTCGCCGTCGACGACGTCAACCTGGACGTGCGCAAGGGCGAGATCTTTGCCCTGCTCGGTGGCTCCGGCAGTGGTAAATCGACCCTGCTGCGCTGCCTGGGCGGCTTCGAGACGCCCACCAAGGGCAGCATCACCGTCGATGGCCAACGCCTGGATGCGCTGCCGCCGTACCAGCGGCCGGTCAACATGATGTTCCAGTCCTATGCCCTGTTCCCGCACATGACGGTCGAGCAGAACATCGCCTTCGGCCTGAAGCAGGATGGCCTGGGCAAGGATGCGATCAGCAAGCGCGTCGGCGAGATGCTCGACCTGGTGCAGATGGGCCACCTGGGCAAGCGCAAGCCGCACCAGCTGTCCGGTGGCCAGCAGCAGCGCGTGGCGCTGGCGCGGTCGCTGGCCAAGGGGCCGAAGCTGCTGCTGCTGGACGAACCGATGGGCGCGCTGGACAAGAAGCTGCGCTCGCAGATGCAGCTGGAACTGGTCAGCATCATCGAATCGTCGGGCGTGACCTGCGTGATGGTCACCCACGACCAGGAAGAAGCGATGACCATGGCCACCCGCATCGCGGTGATGGATGCCGGCTGGATCCAGCAGGTCGGCAAGCCGGACGAGGTCTACGAGCAGCCGGCCAACCGCTTCGTCGCCGAGTTCATCGGTTCGGTCAACCTGTTCGACGGGGTGATCGACGAGGACCTGCCCGAGTACGTGACCGTGCGCTCGCCGCTGTTCCCGGCGCCGATCTACATTGCCCATGGCATCACCTGCTATGAAGGGCAGCCGGTCGCGTTCGCGCTGCGCCCGGAGAAGGTGATGATCGGCAAGGACGAGCCGGAAGGGCACACCAACAAGGCGCAGGGCGTGATCGAGGACATCGCCTACTTCGGCAGCCACTCGGTCTATCACGTGCGCCTGCCCAGCGGCGCCAAGGTGCTGGCCAACTTCGCCAACTCGCAGCGCTGGGCCAGTGATGGCTTCACCTGGGGCGACGAGGTGTGGGTGCACTGGCGCGACAACGACGGCGTGGTGCTCACCTCATGAGCGTCGCCGGCCTGAAGCGCTGGCTGCCGGGGCTGCGTGCCACGGTGATCGGCATTCCGTACCTGTGGCTGCTGCTGTTCTTCGCAGTGCCGTTCCTGATCGTGCTGATGATCAGTTTCTCGCTCAGCCGGGTCGGCTCGCCGCCGTATACCTGGCTGCTGCAGTACGGGGACGGCGGGTTCTCGCTGAAGCTGAACCTGGAGAATTACCTGGCGCTGTTCCGCGATTCGATCTATGCGCAGGCCTTCCTGAGCTCGATCAGGATCGCGGCCATCTCCACCTTCCTGACCCTGCTGATCGGCTACCCGATGGCCTATGCCATCGCCCGCCTGTCGCCGGCCGCACGCAACGTGGCGATGATGCTGGTGGTGCTGCCGTCGTGGACCTCGTTCCTGATCCGCGTGTATGCGTGGAAGGCGATCCTGGACCGCAACGGCCTGCTTGACCAGTTCCTGCAGTTCACCGGCCTGCAGGCGCTGATGACGTCGACGGGCCTGCCGAAACTGCAGTTGATCGATACGCCGACCGCCGCCTACATCGGCATCGTCTACTGCTACCTGCCGTTCATGGTGCTGCCGCTGTACGCCAACCTGGTCAAGCATGACCACCGCCTGCTGGAAGCGGCCTACGACCTGGGTGCCAGGCCATGGCAGGCCTTCCTGCGCATCACCCTGCCGCTGTCGAAGGCCGGCATCATCGCCGGCTGCATGCTGGTGATGATCCCGGCAGTGGGTGAATTCGTGATTCCGGAAATGCTGGGGGGCTCGGAGACGCTGATGGTCGGCCGCCAGCTGTGGAACGAGTTCTTCAACAACCGCAACTGGCCGGGTGCCTCGGCGATGGCGGTGGCGATGATCCTGTTGCTGCTGGTGCCGATCCTGCTGTTCAACCGATCCCAGCAGCGCCTGCTGGAAGGGAAGCAGGCATGAGCCCGCGTACCGCCAAGGGCCTGGGGCTGGGCGTGCTGCTGCTCGGCTTCGCCTTCCTGTACCTGCCGATCCTGCTGTTGATGTTCTATTCGTTCAACAGCTCGCGGCTGGCGATGGTCTGGGCCGGGTTCTCCACCCGCGCCTACAATGACCTGTTCGCCGACCGCGCGCTGATGGATGCGATGTGGACCAGCCTGGTGGTGGCGTTCTGGACCGCCTGTACCGCCACCGTGCTGGGCACGCTGGCGGCGATGGTGATGACCCGCTTCAAGCGCTTCCGTGGCAAGCCGCTGTTCGGTGCGCTGGTCACCGCGCCGCTGGTGATGCCGGACGTGATCCTGGGCTTCTCGCTGATGGCGCTGCTGGCCTCGATGGGCGCGATTCCGGGCTTCCCGGCGCGCGGCTTGGCCACCATCTGGATCGCCCACGTCACCTTCACCCTGTGCTTCGTCACCGTGGTGGTGTCTTCGCGCCTGCAGGAAATGGACCTGTCGCTGGAAGAAGCCGCGATGGACCTCGGGGCCAGCCGGCTGACCGTGTTCACCCGCATCACCCTGCCGATCATCGCGCCGGCGCTGGTGGCGGGCTGGCTGCTGGCGTTCACCCTGTCGCTGGATGACGTGGTGGTGGCCAGCTTCGTCGCCACGCCGGGCTCGACCACGCTGCCGATGAAGGTGTTCGCGTCGGTGCGCATGGGCATCAGCCCGAAGATCAATGCACTGGCCACGCTGCTGGTGTCGGCGGTATCGATCGCCGCGGTGATCGGCTGGTACATCAATGCCCGTGCCGAGAAGCGGCGCCAGCGCGACCTGCAGCTGGCGCGGCAGGACAACGGCTGAGTACACGATCCGTCCACTGTGCCGGCAACGCCCGGCTCACGGCCGGCGGCGCACAATGGGGGTCTTCCAGATGGAGATCCCCCATGACCGTCGAGATCGTCGACCCGGCCACCGGCCAGGTGACCTACCGCCATGAACTGATGGGCGCTGCCGACATCGAGCAGCGCCTGCAGGCCGCCGCCGATGCGTTCCCCGGCTGGGCCGAGCGTTCGCTGCAGGAACGCGGCGCGATCCTGCGCCAGATCGCGGCGCAGCTGCGCGCGCGCCGCGACGACCTGCAGCAGGCGATGACCCACGAGATGGGCAAGCTCAAGGCCGAAGCGCTGGCCGAGGTCGACAAGTGCGCGGCGGCCTGCGAGTACTACGCCGACCATGCGGCCGACTATCTCAAGCCGCAGCTGATCGACACCGAAGCGCAGCGCAGCTACGTGCGCTACGAGCCGATCGGCTGCGTGTTCGCGGTGATGCCGTGGAATTTTCCGATCTGGCAGGTGTTCCGCTTCCTCGCACCGGCGTTCATGGCCGGCAACGTGGCCCTGCTCAAGCACGCCAGCAACGTGCCGCAGTGTGCCGACCTGATCCTGGCGGTGTGCCGTGATGGCGGCCTGCCGGACGGCGTATTCGACGTGCTGCACATCGACAACGACCAGGCCGCCGACGTGCTGCGCGACGCACGGGTGAAGGCGGTGACGCTGACCGGCAGCGAGCGGGCGGGGCGCTCGATCGCCTCCAACGCCGGCAGCCAGTTGAAGAAGTCGGTGATGGAGCTGGGTGGCAGCGATGCCTTCGTGGTGCTCGACGATGCCGACCTCGACAAGACGGTTGCGGCAGCAGTGAAGTCGCGCTTCGACAACAGCGGGCAGACCTGCATCGCGGCCAAGCGGTTCGTCGTGGTCGAGGCGGTGGCCGATGAATTCACCCGTCGCTTCGTTGAAGCTGCGGCCGAGCGCCAGTACGGCGACCCCGATGAGCGGGGCACCACGCTGGCGCCGATGGCCCGTGCCGATCTGCGCGATGAACTGCACAAGCAGGTACAGGCCAGCGTGGCCAAGGGTGCGCGGGTGCTGATAGGCGGCGAGCCGATTGCCGGCACCCATGCCGGCTATCCGGCCACGGTGCTCGACCAGGTCGGCCCGGGCATGCCGGCCTACGAGGAGGAACTGTTCGGTCCGGTGGCTGCGGTGATTCGGGTCGCTGATGAGAGCGAGGCACTGCGCGTGGCCAACGACACCCGCTTCGGCCTGGGCGGCAGCGTGTGGACGCGCGATCCGGTGCGCGGCGAAGCCTTCGCGCAACGCATGGAATGCGGCGCCGCGTTCGTCAACGCGATCGTCAAGAGCGATGCGCGGCTGCCGTTCGGCGGCAGCAAGCAGTCCGGCTTTGGCCGGGAACTGGCCGAGCACGGCATCCATGAGTTCATGAACATCAAGACCGTCTACGTGGCCTGATTCCCCTCCTTCTGTAGAGTCGAGCCATGCCCGACTGCTCGTCGCTCTTGTAGAGCCGAGCCCATGCTCGGCTGCTCTCGCCGGCATCAGTCGAAAAAGCTCGACTCTACGGAATGCGCCAAACAGCCAGCCGAGCATGGGCTCGGCTCTACAAGAAGAGGGTTGCGTACGCGCTACAGCCAGCCCGAACGCTTGAACAACCGGTACAGGCCCACGCAGACGCCGCCCACGCCAACGATCATCAGTGGGTAGGCCCACGGTTGGCTCAGCTCCGGCATGTGGCTGAAGTTCATCCCGTACCAGCTGGTGATCAGCGTCGGTGCCGCCAGCAGCGCAGCCCACGCACCGAGGCGCTTGACCGTCTCGCCCTGCGCCAGCGTCACCAGCGACAGGTTCACGCTGAGCGCGGTGCCCAGCATCTCGCGCAGGGTGTCGATCACATCGCTGATGCGTACCGCGTGGTCGTGCACGTCACGGATGTACAGCTTCACTTCGTCCGGAACCAGCTCGCCCTGGTAACGGCGCAGCTGGGCCAGCACATCCTGCAGCGGCGCCACCGCCATCCGCATCTTGTTCAGTTCGCGCTTGAGCTCGTACAGGCGTACCACGGTGCTGCGCTTGTAGTTCTCGGCGAAGATGTCCTTTTCCAGCAGGTCCAGGGTGTCGCGGAAGCGGTGCACGATCGGCAGGTAATTGTCGACCACGAAGTCGGTCACCGCGTACAGGCAGTACGACGGGCCCATCTTCAGCAGCTGCGGCTCACGCTCGACCCGAGCACGTACCGGCGCGTAGGACAGCGAGGCGCCGTGGCGCACCGTTACCAGGAAGCGCGGGCCGAGGAAGGCATGGGTTTCGCCATACTGGATGCGCTCGTCGACCATCTGCGCGGTGGTCACCACCACGAACATCGAATTGCCGTAGGTCTCGACCTTGGGCCGCTGGTGCGCGTTGCGCGCATCCTCGATGGCCAGGTCGTGCAGGCAGAATTCCTCCTGCAGTTTCAGCAGCACATCGTCGTTGGGGTCGTACAGGCCGACCCAGACGAAGCCATTGCCACTGGCAATGACATCGCTGATGGCGTCCAGGGTGATGTCGTGGCGTTTGCCCTCGTCATCGTAGTGGACGCAGTTGATGACGCAGGCGGGGTTGGCTGAAGCCGGGGCGGAAGCGGAGGCGGGCAATGACATGCCCGCCATCGTGCGTCAGCGCCGTGTTTCGGACAAGTGAGGATGGCGCCCCAGTACCCACGCCAGCGCGACGTGGACGGGCAGCAGCAGCACGATCCACTGCACGTTGTACTGCGCCTGCAGGCTCAGCCAGTGCAGCACCAGCGCCGCCACGGCCTGCACTGCCAGCAGCCACAGCACGACCCTGAACATGCGGCCCGGCACGCGCCGGCGCAGCAGGCTGATTGCTCCGGGCAGCAGCAGCACGGCCAGCGGCGAAAGCAGCAGCAGGTTGCGGTTGGCCCAGGCGGCGTAGTGGGTGCTGAAGCCCCAGAGGAACACCAGCAGGCTGCCGGCGATGGCGCACAACAGCCAGAACGGCAGGGCCAGCCCGGCCAGCAGGCGCGGGCGGTTGCGCAGCACCAGCACGCCGCCGGCCACGGCCAGACCAAGCAGCAGCCACGGCCACCAGCGACGCGCGAACTCCTTCGGCTCCGGATCGATGCGGTGTGGCAGCAGTTCCTGTTCGGACTGCACCAGCGGCCGGCCATCACTGTTGCGTGCCTGGCGCAGCGCATCGGCCAGGCGCATCGGCACGAACGCTTCCTGCCAGCGCGACAGCGGCTGGTCGGCAAACGGCCCCAGGCCGACATCGAAGCCCAGCCACATCCACGGGGCGGGCGAGGCCAGGCGCACCGACTCGCTGCGGTAGGTGTTGCCGCGCGAACGCCCCGACAGCTGCGACTGCAGGCCGCCGCCCAGCGCCTTGTCCACCGTGTCGCGTACCATCGTGGCGCAGTTGGCGGTGTAGTAGTCGTAGTGGTAGCGCGCGTTTTCCGGCTTGGCCCGCTCGGCCAGGTCAGCGGCCAGGGCACGCGCCTGGTCGGGGCGCAGGTCCAGCCACTGCACGCTGGCACCGCGGCCGGTCTCGTCGTAGTACGACAGGTCCTGCTGCAGCGGTAGCGCCACCAGGTAATACATCATGTCGCCGCGCACGAAGCGGCTGATGAAGTCGTCCTCGGACGGATCGAAGTAGCCGAAGTTGTACGATGTCGCTTCGCCACTGGCCGGATCGACCACGACGATGGCGTCATGCCCGAAGCGTTCGAAGAACACGGTGCCCGGCTGCATGGTCACCACGCCGATACGCGGGACCGGGGCCTCGGCGTTGGCGTTGGCAGGTGCGGGCACGGCTGCCGCCGGCTGCGCGAAGGCGGCCAGTGGCAGGGCCATGGTCACGGCCAGCACACACAGTGCCAGCCACGCCGTCAGGATCAGACCGCGGCGCTTCAAGCGTCGTCCTGCGCGTCCGGCGGCAGCACGGTCACGTGGAAGGCCTGCACCCGGCGCGCATCGGCGCGGGCCACGCGGAACATGAAGCGGTCCAGCGCCAGCTCATCGCCGACTTCCGGCAGATGGCCCACGGCCTCGGTGACCAGGCCACCGATGGTGTCGTAGTCCTCATCGGAGAACGTCGCGCCGAAGCGCTCGTTGAAGTCGCCGATCGGGGTCAGCGCGTCGACCACGTACTGGCCGTCGGACTGGATGGCGATCTGCGCGGACGGATCCTCGGCCTCGTCGTGCTCGTCGTCGATCTCGCCGACGATCTGCTCCAGCACGTCCTCGATGGTGACCAGGCCGGCGACACCGCCGTACTCGTCGACCACGATGGCCATGTGGTTGCGCGACAGGCGGAACTCCTTCAGGAGCACGTTCAGCTTCTTCGCCTCCGGGATCAGCACCGCCGGGCGCAGCAGCTCGCGCACGTTGGCCGGGCCGTTGTCGGCGACCACGCCGCGCAGCAGGTCCTTGGCCAGCAGGATGCCAAGGATGTCGTCCTTGTTCTCGCCGTGCACCGGGAAGCGCGAATGGCCCGATTCGACCACCTGCTTCATCAGTTCCAGGAAGGGCGCTTCGACCGGCAGCGAGACCATCTGCGAGCGCGAGATCATCACGTCGCCCACGGTCAGCTCGGCCACCGAAATGGCGCCTTCCATCATCTTCAGGGTATCGGCGGCGATCAGACCCTCTTCCTGCGCGGTGTGCAGGACAGCGACCAGCTCGTCGCGGGTGTGGGGTTCGCCGGAGAAGGCCGAGGTCAGGCGTTCAAGCCAACCGCGCTTCTTTTCACTGTGCTCCGCAGGGGAGCTACTACTGTCGTCTTCTGACATCTCTGGAAAAAAGGCACCCGGCAGGCCGGGCGTTGGCCCAAGTCTAGCAGGATGTGGCGGCCTGTCAGTGACTGCCGGTGGCCGGGGCAGGGGCGGTCGGGGCCGGCTCCTCTTCGGGCAGGTCCAGGCTGTAGGTGCAGCCGGCCAGGGTCTTGCCAGGATGGGAGGTCACGGTGGAGACGCTGAGGATGATCGACTCGATCTGGGCCTCGCCGGTCTTCGGGTCGGTCACGTCGCGGCTGACCAGCTCGCGGCCGGCCATGAACTTGCCGTCCTGGTCGTAGCCGGTCTCCAGCGCCAGGCGCTTGGCCAGCGGGCGTGGGTCGGCCTGGTCGAGGACGGCCATGATGCTGGCGCCGGCCACCGCCACCCGCTCGGTCTGTTGCCCGAAGACGGTGATCGGGCTGGCCAGCCGGTACTCGCTCATGAACTGGTTGCCCTGCGGCAGCGGCTGCAGGCCCTGGGCCACGGCCTTCAGCGGATCGGCCAGCAGCGGCGCCAGCGCGGCCTGCTCGGCCACCCCCTGGCGGCATTCGATCAGGGCCGGCAGATCCAAGGCAGCGGCCGGGGCGGACGCGATGAGCAGCAGGGGCAGGGCAATACGCAGCAGCACAAGGAAATTCCCGTTGTAGAGCCGAGCCCATGCTCGGCTGCATTCGGTCAGGTTTGCGGGGGCGATGCATTGGAGCCGAGCGTAGGCGCGGCTGTATAGGCCTCAGCGCTCGCCGGCGTAGGGATCGGCGATGCCGAGCTCGGCCAGGATGTCGCGCTCCAGCTGTTCCATCGCCTCGGCTTCCTTGTCGTCCTCGTGGTCCCAGCCAAGCAGGTGCAGCACGCCGTGCACGGTCAGGTGCGCGTAATGGGCGTTGAGCGCCTTGCCCTGTTCGTCGGCTTCGCGGGCCACCACCGGTGCGCAGATCACCAGGTCACCCAGCAGCGGGAACTTGACGCCCTTGGGCAGGCCTTCGGGCACTTCGGCCGGGAAGCTGAGCACGTTGGTGGCGTAATCCTTGCCGCGGTAATGGCGGTTCAGCGACTGGCCTTCCTTGGCATCGACCACGCGGATGGCCAGATCGGCCTCGCGGATGCGGCCCTTCAACGCAGCGGCCACCCACTTGCGGAAGCTCACTGCCGCCGGCAGCCCGGTACGCGGCAGGGCATAACTGACGGCGACGTCCAGTCGCACGGGACCACGGGTCATGGCGTTGCTCCAGGCTGGATCTGATGCAGGTCGCGGCGGTCGTAGGCGCTGACGATGCGCGCCACCAGCGGATGCCGGACCACGTCGCGGGATTCGAAGAAGGTGAAGCTGACGCCCTCGACCTCGCGCAGCACATCGATGGCATCGCGCAGGCCGGATTTCACGTGCTTGGGCAGGTCGGTCTGGGTCAGGTCACCGGTGACCACCGCGGTGGAGCCGTAGCCCAGGCGGGTCAGGAACATCTTCATCTGCTCGATGGTGGTGTTCTGCGCCTCGTCCAGGATCACGAACGCATCGTTGAGCGTGCGGCCGCGCATGTAGGCCAGCGGCGCGATCTCGATGACGTTCTTCTCCAGCAGCTTGACCACCTTCTCCACGCCCATCATCTCGTACAGGGCGTCGTACAGCGGTCGCAGGTAAGGGTCGACCTTCTGGCTCAGGTCGCCGGGCAGGAAGCCCAGCTTCTCGCCGGCTTCCACCGCCGGGCGCACCAGGATCAGGCGCTGCACCCGCGACTCGTTCAGTGCTTCGACCGCGCTGGCCACGGCCAGGAAGGTCTTGCCGGTTCCCGCCGGGCCGATGCCGAAGTTGATGTCATGCGTGGCGATCTGGTGCAGGTAGCGGCCCTGGTTGGCGCCGCGGCCACGTACCGTGCCGCGCTTGACCTTGATCGCCACGTCCTGCGCTTCGTAGGAGCGTTCGGCGATCTGCTCGACGTTGGCCTGCGCCAGGCGCAGGTGGATGGCGTGGTTGTCGAAGGTGGTTTCGCCGGCTTCGGCGTACAGCGCTTCAACCAGCTTCTGCGCCTCCACGATGGCTTCGTTGGGCCCGCTGATGCGGAACACGAAGCCACGATTGGCGATCTCCACGCCGAGCTTCAGCTCGATCTGGCGCAGGTGCCCATCGAAGGGGCCGCACAGGTTGGCCAGTCGCTCGTTGTCTTCCGGCGACAGGGTGAAGTCTCGATGATCGATGCTTTTCATTGCTTGGGGTGGGGCGGGGTCGCCGTCCACCGCGATGGACTCGGGGTGACAAGGTTACGCGCGTACCGGGCATGCGGCCAGCGGCGGGCCGATACGCGGTTTTCCACACCCGGTGTGGACGGGGGGCGCGAAAAGCTGTGGATAGGCCTTCGCAGTGCTTGTGCCACAAGGCGTATGAGGTGGTGGTGAAAAAACCGTCACGGTCGGCCGGCGCCTGTGACGGCAGCGCATCTTCCGTTGCCAGGCAGCCAGTACGGCCGCCCCCGTCCGGTTCTCCACACCGGCTGTGGAATGATGCTGAATCAAGCTGTGGATAGGTGGCGAGGAACCTTGCAGCAAAAGGCTTGCCCGCGCGTGGCGAAAAAACCGTCAGGGCTGATCGGAATCATTGAAGGTGCACGGGGCAGGTGGCACCGTGTCGCCGTCGCAGGAGGGGATGGCATGGGCATCGGCAACGGGATGCGTGGACTCGGACTGGCGGGCATCGGCCTACTGGCGGGCTGTGGGCAGTCAACGCCAACGGCGCTGGGCACGCTGGAGTGGGACCGGATCACGGTGCCGGCGCCGGCGGCCGAGGTGATCGCCACGGTGGAGGTGCGCGAGGGCCAGCGGGTCAAGGCCGGGGCCGTGCTGATGCAGCTCGACCCCGCCCGCGGCGACGCGCAGTTCGCGGCGGCGCAGGCCGACACGGCGCGCGCGCAGGCCCAGCTGGAAGAGCTGAAGCTCGGCCCGCGCCAGGAACAGATAGCACAGGCCCGGGCACAACTGGCCGCGTTGCGCGCGCAGTCTGCTGAAGCCACTGCCTACTACCGTCGGGTGCAACCATTGGCACGCCAGCGCCTGATCGCCGCCGCCGAGCTGGACCGTGCACGGGCGGCCGCCGGCAATGCCGCGGCCAGCGTGCGTGCCGCCGAGCAGGCCTGGCTGGAACGGGTGCACGGCAGTCGCGCGCAGGACATCGCCCAGGGCCAGGCGGCCGCCGACGCCGCACAGGCGCAGCAGGTGGTGCAGCGCGTCAACCTGCAGAAGCTGCAGCTGCGCGCACCGCGCGATGGCGTGATCGATGCCTTGCCCTACCGGCAGGGTGACCAGGCACCGATCGGGGCGCCGCTGGCGGTGATGCTGGTCGGCGAGCGCCCCTATGCGCGCGTCTACCTGCCGCAGCCGCTGCGCCTGCAGGTCAAGGTCGGTCAGCCGGCGCAGATACAGCTGGAGGGAGGGGGCACCGTACTGAAGGGCCATGTGCGCGCGATCCGCAGCGAGCCTTCATTCACCCCGTACTACGCACTGACCGGCGATGACGTCGAGCGCCTGAGCTACCTCGCCGAGATCGACGTGGATGCAGCCAGCGACATGCAGACGCTTCCGGCCGGACTGCCGGTGCAGGTGCGCTTCTGAACACCGGTGCGGACATCGCGGTGCATGCGCAGGGCCTGACCCGCCGCTTCGGTGAACTGCTGGCCGTGGACAAGGTCGACCTGACCGTCCCGCGCGGGCAGGTGTACGGCTTCCTGGGCCCGAACGGGTCAGGCAAGTCGACCACCATCCGCATGCTGTGCGGCCTGCTGGAACCCAGTGCGGGGCAGATCGAGGTGCTGGGCCTGGCGGTTCCCGAGCAGGCCGAAGCACTGCGCCGGCGCATCGGCTACATGACCCAGCGCTTCTCGCTGTACGAAGACCTGTCGGTACGCGAGAACCTGGAATTCCTCGCCGCCATCCAGGACCTGCCGCGCAACCACGCCCGGCAACGGGTCGATGCGCTGCTGCAGCAGTACCGGTTGCAGGACCGGCAGCCGCAGCTGGCCGGTACGCTCAGTGGTGGACAGAAGCAGCGCCTGGCCCTGGCCGGCGCCGTGGTGCATTCGCCCGAACTGCTGTTCCTGGACGAGCCGACCAGCGCGGTCGATCCCGAGTCGCGCCGCGATTTCTGGGAGGCCCTGTTCGAACTGGCCGACGCGGGAACCACGGTGCTGGTGTCGACCCATTACATGGACGAAGCCGAGCGCTGCCATCGCCTGGCGATCCTTGATCGCGGCGCACTGGTGGCCGACGGCACGCCGGCCGAGCTCTGTTCACGGCTGCAAGGACGAACGCTGCAGGTCACGTCATCGCAGCCACGCCAGGCCAGCCGCGTGCTGGCCCAGCTGCCCGGCGTGCTGAGCGTGGCGCAGATCGGCACCCATCTGCGCGTGCTGTGCAATGAGGGCGTAGCGGATGTCGCAGTGCTGCGGCGCGCGCTGGCCAGCGCCGACCCGCAAGCGCATATCGAAAGCGTGGCGCCGAACCTGGAGGACGTGTTCGTGGCCGCCACCCGTGGCCGTGGCAGGGAGCCAGCGGCATGAACCTGCGCAGGCTGTGGGCGATCATGCTCAAGGAGCTGCGGCAGCTGCGCCGCGACCGCGTCACGCTGGCGATGATCGTCGGCATTCCGGTGATGCAGCTGCTGCTGTTCGGCTATGCGATCAATCTCAACCTGCGCCACCTCGATGCGGGTATCGCCGACCAGGCCAACAGCGCCGCCTCACGCGTGCTGGTGCAGGACATGGTCGCCACCGGGGTGATCACGCCGCGTACTGAAGCGTACAGCCCGGACCAGCTGATGCAGGCGCTGCGCCGCGGCGAGATCAGCGTCGGCATCGTGGTGCCGGCCGACTTCGAGCGTCGCCGCTTCGATGGACGCGAAGCGGTACAGGTGCTGGTCGATGGCAGCGACACCGTGGTGCAGAGTGCGGCGATCCAGCTGGCGCAGGTGCCACTGGATACGCGCCCGACCAGCAATACGCGGCCGTTGCGCGAAGGCAGCATTGCCAGTGGCCAGGTCAGCGTGACCAGTTTCTACAACCCGCAACGGCTCTCGGCGGTGAACATCGTGCCCGGCCTGATCGGGGTGATCCTGACCATGACCCTGGTGATGTTCACGGCGGTGGCGGTGGTGCGCGAGCGCGAGCGCGGCAACATGGAACTGCTGATCGCCACGCCGGTATCGCGCAGCGAACTGATGGTCGGCAAGGTGCTGCCCTATGCAGCCATCGGTCTGCTGCAGACCACGCTGGTGCTGGTGCTGGGCACCTGGCTGTTCCAGGTGCCGATCCGCGGCAGCCTGCTGGACATCTACCTGGCCGCGGTCCTGCTGGTGCTGGCCAACCTGGCGCTGGGCCTGCTGATCTCCACGCGCGCGCGTTCGCAGTTCCAGGCGATGCAGATGACCCTGTTCCTGTTCCTGCCGTCGATCCTGCTGTCGGGCTTCATGTTCCCGTTCGCCGGCATGCCGCGGCCGGTGCAGTGGCTGGCCGAAGTGCTGCCGTTGACCCACTTCCTGCGCCTGGTGCGCGGCATCATGCTGCGCGGCGCCTCGCTGTGGGAGCTGTGGCACGACGCGCTGGCGCTGCTGGCCTTCATCGTGGTGATGATGACGCTGGCGATCCTGCGTTTCCGCAAGCGCCTGGATTGAGGCCGGTCATTCGGTAGTGCCGGCCGCTGGCCGGCATCATTTCCGGTGGGCGCCGACCGTTGGTCGGCACACCCTAGTGGTGCCGGCCGCTGGCCGGCATCATTTCCGGTAGGTGCCGACCGTTGGTCGGCACACCTTATTCCGCCACCACGCGCCCACGCAGCGAGTTGGTAAGCGCTTCGGTGATCACCACATCCACGAACTGCCCGATCAGGCGCGCAGGCGCCGGGAAATTCACCGACCGCATGTTCTCGGTCTTGCCGGTCAGTTCGTTCGGATTCTTGCGCGACGGCCCTTCCACCAGCACGGTCTGCACGGTACCAACCATCTTTTGCGAGATGCTGGCGGCGTGCGCATTGATGCGCTCCTGCAGGCGCGACAGGCGGGCGTGCTTCTCGGCATCGCTGATCGTGTCCTCCAGATCAGCCGCCGGTGTACCCGGTCGACGCGAATAGATGAAGGAGAAACTGTGGTCGAAGCCGATGTCTTCGATCAGCTTCATGGTCTTCTCGAAGTCGGCATCGGTCTCGCCGGGGAAGCCGACGATGAAGTCCGAGCTGATTGAAATGTCCGGGCGCACCGCGCGCAGCTTGCGGATCTTCGACTTGAATTCCAGCGCGGTGTAGCCGCGCTTCATCGCCGACAGCACCCGGTCGCTGCCGGCCTGCACCGGCAGGTGCAGGAAGTTGGCCAGCTGCGGAACGTCGCGGAACGCATCGATCAGCGAATCGCTGAACTCGAGCGGGTGCGAGGTGGTGAAGCGGATGCGGCCGACCCCATCGATCTCGGCGATGGTGCGGATCAGCAGGCCGAGGTCGGCAAACTCACCGTCTCCATACGGGCCGCGATAGGCGTTGACGTTCTGGCCGAGCAGGTTGATCTCGCGCACGCCCTGCGCGGCGAGCTGCGCCACTTCCACCACCACGTCCTCGAACGGGCGGCTGACTTCGGTGCCGCGGGTGTAGGGCACCACGCAGAACGAGCAGTACTTGGAACAGCCTTCCATGATCGACACGAACGCCGAGGCACCTTCGGCGCGTGGCTCGGGCAGGCGGTCGAACTTCTCGATCTCGGGGAAGCTGATGTCCACCTGCGGGCGCTTCTGCTCACGCCGCGCGCGGATCAGTTCCGGCAGGCGATGCAGGGTCTGCGGACCGAACACAAGGTCCACAAACGGGGCGCGCTTGATGATCGCTTCGCCTTCCTGCGAGGCAACGCAGCCGCCCACGCCGATGATGACCTCGCGGCCCTTGTTCTTCAGGCCCTTCCACACGCCGAGTTGGCTGAACACCTTCTCCTGCGCCTTCTCGCGGATGGAGCAGGTGTTGACCAGGATGACGTCGGCATCGTCCGGGCTGTCGGTCAGTTCCAGGCCATCGCTGGCGGCAAGCACGTCGGCCATCTTGGACGAGTCGTACTCGTTCATCTGGCAACCGTGGGTCTTGATGTACAGCTTGCCCTTGACCTGGTCGGGCTTGCGCGGACCAGCGGGCAGGGCAACGAGCGGGGTACCGCCCGGGGTGGCGGGCGGAAAGACGTCTGGCGTCCCGGTCATGGCGCTTAATCCATTCGGGTGGCGGGAAAGCGGGCAATTCTACCCGCATCCCGCGCCAGCCGCCGCGCCCTTGTAGAGCCGAGCCCACGCTCGGCTGCTCTTCCCGCTTCCCATGGGGCAGCCTGGCATGGCCTGGCTCTACTGAAGCCAGCCGAGCGTGGGCTCGGCTCTACAAGGAAAGCCGGCCGGCGCTGCTCCGGCGCTGCTTATGCCGCCGCCAGCTCCGCATCGATCTGCCGCGAACGGTCGAAGGCGGTCATCGCGCTCATCCGTGCGATGTAATCAGCCGTGGCCGGCGCAGGCTGCACCAGGCCGAAGGCCGTGGTCCAGGCCAGCGCATTGCCCCACAGCACGTCGGCGGCACTCATCGTCTCGCCGAGCAGGTAGCGACCCTGTGCCAGCTGGGCCTCGACCACCTGCAGCACGGTCTCGGCGTCGTTGTACGGCGACATCAGGCGCGGCGGCGGCTCGCGGTGCATCGCCTTGTCGATCATCGCCGGCTCGAAACAGGCACCGTAGAAGGCCATCCAGCGCAGGTAGGGTCCGCGCAGGGCGTCGCCGATCGGCGGCGCCAGCCCGGCCTCCGGATACAGGTCGGCCAGGTACAGATAAATGGCCACCTGTTCGGTCACCAGCGCGCCGTTGTGGACGATGGCCGGCACCTTGCCCATCGGGTTGATGGCCAGGTAGGCCGGGGCCAGGTTGGCGCCGGCCTTCAGGTCCAGCACCTGCATGCGGTAGTCGGCACCCAGCGCTTCGAGCAGGGCCACGGCGCCGCTCGAGCGGGATCGGGCGGCGTGGTACAGGGTGATCTGGCGTGAGGTCATGGCATTGCTCCTTGCGGTGGGTGGTGAACTGGAAGCCATCCTGGGGCACTATTGCGGACGACTTCTGTCCTCGATTCTTCATGCGCCATACCGCCCATCGACTGCTGCGCCTGATCGCCCTGCTGCAGGCCCGCCGCCAGTGGTCCGGGGCTGAGCTGGCCGAGCGCATGGGCGTGGACCGGCGCAGCATCCGCCGTGATATCGAACGCCTGCGCGAACTGGGCTATCCGGTGCGGGCCTCCTCGGGGGTCGGCGGCGGCTATCAGCTGGGGGCCGGGGCACCGGTATTGCCGATGCTGCTGGACGAGGAGGAGGCGACCACCCTGGCCATCGCCCTGCGTGCCGCGTCCGCGTCCGTCGCCGGCATCGACGACACCGCGCGGGGCCTGTTGTCCAAGCTCGACCCGCTGGTACCGACCCGCCGCCGCCAGCAGGCCGGCGAGGTGCATGCGGCGACGGCCACCCTGTCCGACCTTCCCTCCACCGACGCACGCCTTCTGGGACGGCTGGCCCAGCATTGCCGGCAGGCGTCACGGCTGGCCTTCGAGTACCGCAGTGCGCAGGAGGCGGTGACCCAGCGCGAGGTCGAGGCGCAGCACCTGGTCAACTATGGGCGGCGCTGGTACCTGCTGGCCTGGGATCTGGGCCGGCAGGACTGGCGCACCCTGCGCGTGGACCGGATGGGCGCGGTGCGCGAATGCGCCGGGCCGGGCATGCATCGACGCCCGCCCGCGCCCCCGGACGTGATGGTGCGGCAGGCGGTCAGCCAGGCGCCCTTCGCGCTGCAGGCCATCGTCCGCCTGGCCGGCAGCCGCACCGAGCTGGAAGGGCGCATCCCGCCGTGGTGTGGTGTGCTGGAGGCTGATGGCGCCGACCATTGCCTGTTGCGCATGGGCGCCGAGAGCGGCGGCATGATGCTGGCGCAGATCCTCAGCCTGGACCGGGTGCCGGTGGCGTTGTGGACCACACCGCCGGGCCTGCGCGATGAGCTGGCACAGCGTTTGGCCGGATTGGGCCAGGTGCTGGCTGTGCCACCGGTCACAGGCTGAGCCGCGTCGCTTGGCAAGCCCCGGCGAAGCTGGGACACTCGCGGCATGAAGGGGATACTGGGGACAACGGCGATCATCATCGCTGCGCTGACCGCTGCGCCGGCCAGCGCCGGCACCCTGTACAAGTGCCAGGGCGCCGACGGGGTCACCAGCTACGTGAGCAAGCGAGTGGCCGGCGCGCGCTGCAGCAGCATCAGCTACAGCCGCGATACCCGCCCGGCACCGCGCCCCGTGGTGGCCGCACCGAAGCCTGCGCCGACCTCGGTGGCCAGCATCGAACGCAATCCGGTCGCTGTGGCGGCCAGCGCTGCTGCGCCCGCTGCGGTCGCGCCGACGCCTGCTGCACCCGCGCCTGCCGCGGCACCGACGGCCTCGCGGGCCGGGCGGATGGTCAGCGGCCAGGTCTATTCCTTCATGAAGGATGGGGTGCGCCACTACACCAGTGCGCGGCCGACCCAGGTGGCCAACCTCGGTCCGGTGCGCACCATCCGCTACAGTTTCATGGAGCGCTGCTACGCGTGCGGCGTCAACCCGCGCGTGGACTTCGGTTCGGTGCGCCTGAACACCACCGCGTTCCAGACCGAGATCACCTCGGCGGCACGCGAGTTCGGCGTCGAGGAGGCCGTGGTGCGTGCCATCATCCACGCCGAATCGGCCTACAACCCGACCGCGCTCAGCCGCGCCGGCGCGCAGGGCCTGATGCAGCTGATGCCGCCGACCGCGGCCCGCTTCGGGGTCAGCGATTCCTACGATGCCGCGCAGAACATCCGTGGTGGTGTGCAGTATCTTGCGTGGTTGCTGAAGCGCTTCAATGGCGACCTGACCCTGGCCGCGGCCGGCTACAACGCCGGCGAAGGCGCGGTCGACCGCCACGGTGGCGTGCCGCCCTACAGCGAGACCCAGTACTACGTGCGCCGGGTTGGGCAGCTGGCCGAGCGTTACCGCACCGCCCTGAGTCACCAGTAGGTGCCGACCGTTGGTCGGCACTCCCTTGAACAGGTGGGTGCCGACTGTCAGTCGGCACTCCTTGCAAAGAGCGTTGTGTGGCGCGCGACGGTTCCGCTACACTCGCCCATGATTCAATGCGGCTCTGGCCCCCACCGGATCCGCTGGCAGCCTTAAAGCTACCTAATCAATATCGGAGTGCCGGATGGCCAACGATGGGGTACACGATCCAGTCAACACCGGACGTCGGCGTTTTCTTTCTGCCACCACTGCTGTGGTTGGCGCCGTCGGCGTCGGATTCACCGCCGTTCCTTTCATCAAATCCTGGAATCCCAGTGCCCGCGCCAAGCTTGCCGGTGCACCGGTCGTGGCCGACATCAGCGCCCTGCAGGAAGGCCAACGCCTGATCGTGGAGTGGCGTGGCCAGCCGATCTGGATCGTCAAGCGGTCCAAGGCGATCCTGGATGCACTGCACGGGCTGGATGGCCGCCTCAAGGACCCCGAGTCCGGCGAGAAGGACCAGCAGCCGGACTACGTGCTGAAGCAGAACCCCGAGCTGCGCTCGATCAAGCCGGACATCTCCGTGCTGGTCGGCCTGTGCACGCACCTGGGCTGCTCGCCGGAAATGGTCGCCGAGATCCGGCCCGAGCCTTATGACCCGCAGTGGAAGGGCGGTTACTTCTGCCCCTGCCACAAGTCGCGCTTCGACATGTCCGGCCGCGTCTTCAAGGATGTGCCGGCGCCGATCAACCTGAAGGTGCCCGCGCACCACTACCAGGACGACAACACCATCATCATCGGTGTCGATCCGCAGGGGGCTGCCTGATGGCCAATATCCTCAGCCGTACCGCCAGCGGCGTCGCCGACTGGGTCAATGCCCGCGCGCCGGGCCTGATGCCGGTCTATCGCAAGCACGTCAGCGAGTACTACGCGCCGAAGAACTTCAACATCTGGTACTACTTCGGCTCGCTGGCACTGCTGGTGCTGGTCAACCAGATCGTCACCGGCATCTTCCTGACGATGCACTACAAGACCAGCGCCGCGGAGGCGTTCGGCTCCATCGAATACATCATGCGTGATGTGGAGTGGGGCTGGCTGATCCGCTACATGCACTCCACCGGCGCCTCGCTGTTCTTCATCGTGGTCTACCTGCACATGTTCCGCGGCCTGCTGTACGGCAGCTACCAGAAGCCGCGCGAGCTGGTGTGGATCCTGGGCATGCTGATCTACCTGGTGCTGATGGCCGAAGCCTTCATGGGCTATGTGCTGCCGTGGGGCCAGATGTCGTTCTGGGGCGCCAAGGTGATCATCTCGCTGTTCGGCGCGATACCGGTGATCGGCAACGGCCTGACCGAATGGATCATGGGCGACTACCTGCCCAGTGACGCCACGCTCAACCGCTTCTTTGCATTGCACGTCATCGCACTGCCGCTGGTGCTGCTGTTGCTGGTGGTGCTGCATCTGGGCGCGCTGCACGAAGTGGGGTCGAACAACCCCGATGGCGTGGAGATCAAGAAGGGGCCGAAGGGCAACCGCTGGTCGCCGAATGCGCCGGCCGACGGTATTCCGTTCCACCCGTACTACACGCTCAAGGATGGTGTCGGCGCCGGCTTCCTGCTGATCATCGCCGCCTTCATCATCTTCTTCGCACCTGGCTTCGGTGGCCTGTTCCTGGAACACGACAACTTCACCGAGGCCAACCGCCTGGTGACCCCCGAACACATCAAGCCGGTCTGGTACTACACGCCTTACTACGCGATGTTGCGCGTGGTACCGAACAAGCTCGGTGGCGTGCTGGTGATGTTCTCGGCCATTGCAATCCTGTTCCTGGTGCCGTGGCTGGACAAGGCCAGGGTGAAGTCGGTGCGCTACCGCGGCTGGATCTCGAAGGTGATGCTGGGCGTGCTGGCGGTGTGCTTCGTGTGGCTGGGCGTGATCGGCTCCGGCCCGGGCACCGACGTGCATGAAACCTACATCGGGCGGGTGCTGACCTTCCTGTACTTCGCGTTCTTCATCACCATGCCGCTATGGACAAGGTTGGACAAGACCAAGCCGGTACCGGAGAGGGTGACCACGCATGACTGAGCGCTGGATGGTCCGGCTGGCCCTGACGGCCACCCTGATGCTGGGCAGTTTCCTGGCCTCCGCCGCCGAGGGCGGCACCAAGCTGCTGCAGGCCGGCAACGACCTCGGTGACCGCGCCTCGCTGCAGCGGGGGGCGCAGCTGTACATGAACTACTGCTCCGGCTGCCATGCGCTGAAGTACCTGCGCTACTCGCGGATGGCGCAGGACCTGGGCCTGACCGAAGAAGAGGTGATGAACAACCTCAACTTCACCGGCTCGGCGATCGGCGACCCGATCCCGGTGGCGATGCCCAAGGAAAACGCGGAGAAGTGGTTCGGCAAGATGCCGCCCGATCTCAGCCTGATCTCGCGCGTGCGGGGCAGTGACTGGGTTTACACCTATCTCAAATCGTTCTATCTGGACAGCAGCCGCCCGCTGGGCTGGAACAACGCGCTGTTCGCCAACGCCTCCATGCCCAACCCGCTGTGGGAGATGCAGGGGCTGCAGCATGCAGTGCACGGCAAGGCGGAAGCGCCCGGCATGGACCCGCCGGTGACCGGCCTGAAGATTGAAACGCCGGGATCGGTCGATGCCGGGCAGTACGACCAGGCCGTGCGGGACATCACCAACTTCCTCGAATACGCCGGCGAACCGGCCGCACTCAAGCGCCAGCAGCTGGGCGTGTGGGTGATCCTGTTCCTGGCCCTGCTGACCTTCCTGCTGTATCTGCTGAAGAAGGAATACTGGAAGGACGTTCACTGATTCTGCCGCCGGCCATCGCATGGGCCTATTGGCTTTTGTGATGGTCGGTTGCACACTCGGGGAGGAGTCGACCGCTGGCACGGTGCCGGCGGCGCCGATGCGGCAGGCGGTCTCCTGTCGTGGGAGAGCCTTTGATGGCGGCGAGCGTACGCATGCGCAATACACTGACGCTGTTTTCCTCGAACGACGACGTACTGTGCCACCGTGTACGCCTGGTCCTGGCGGCCAAGGGCGTCACCTACGACTTCGTTCCGGTCGATCCGCAGAACCCGCCTGAAGACCTGATCGACCTCAATCCGTACCACTCGGTGCCGACCCTGGTCGAACGCGAGCTGGTGCTGTACGCCGCATCGGTGGTCAGCGAGTACCTGGATGAGCGCTACCCGCATCCGCCACTGATGCCGGTCGACCCGCTGTCGCGTGCGCGCATCCGCCTGGCCATGCTGCGCATCGAGCACGACTGGGTGCCGCAGGTGCAGGCCATCCAGCTGGGCAACAAGACCCAGGCCGAGGCCGGGCGCAAGCGCCTGAAGGAACTGCTGACCGCCTCGCTGCCGCTGTTCAGGGCCAGCAAGTTCTTCCTCAATCCGGAAATGAGCCTGGCCGACTGCGCGATGGCGCCGATCATCTGGCGCCTGCAGTCGCTGGATGTGCCGCTGCCGAAGGATGGCAAGGCGATCGAGGACTACGGCAACCGCATCTTCCGCCATCCGGGATTTGTCCGCAGCCTGACCGAGCAGGAAAAGAAACTGCGCGATCTGCCGGTCTGATCCGGCCCCGCGTTACCCGTCTGCAGGCCGACCGGCGTGCAGACGATCCGCCCCGGCGGGGCGCCGGGCGCGTACACTTCACGCATGACCGAAGACTTCTTCCACATGACCAGCCACCGCCCGTACCTGCTGCGGGCGCTGGTGGAATGGATCAACGACAACCAGCTGACCCCGCACATCCTGGTCGACGCCGGCGTCCCCGGCGTGCAGGTCCCGCCTTCGGCGGTCAAGGATGGCCGGGTCGTGCTCAACATCGCCGAACGTGCTGTCGTGCGGTTGATGATCGACAACGAGATGGTCAGCTTCTCGGCGCGCTTCTCCGGTACCAGCTACCCGGTGCAGGTGCCGATCAGCGCCGTGCTGGCCGTCTACGCCCGCGAGACCGGGCAGGGCATGGCATTGCCGGATGACATTCCGGGCAGCGAAACCGCACCGACCAGCGATGAGCTGCTGCACGAGGAAGGCACGCCGCCGGACGATACGCCGCCGGCCAGCCCGCCGCCGAAGGGCCGCCCGAACCTGCGCGTGGTCAAGTAACCATTCCGACGCCGCCCCGATGGGCGGCGTTCTTCTTGGCCCGTCTGGCGGTGGGTGCCGACCGTTGGCCGGCACATCTTCAAACCCTAGGCATCCTCGGCATCCTCCACATCCGGCCGGATCTGGCTGATCCGCGCGGCACCCGGGCCGGTGAACGAAATCAGCTGGTCGCCACGCAGCACCATGCGGCCCACGTGGCGATCGATGCCATCGTAGGAATACTCGAACTTGAAGGTGCGCTCGAAACCGAGTCGGCCATCCTCGCCACGCGACAGTCGCAGGCCGGTGGCGTGCACCGCCTGGTCCAGCCACTGCACGTCGGCGGCGCGGCAGGCATTGCGTCCCAGCTCGACCGCGCGCTCGGCGGCCGAGCGCGCGGCGTTCCAGAAGAAGTAGATGATTCCGCCGGCAATCAGCAACAGCAGCAGGGTGGGCATGGCGTCAGCCGTCAGAGGTCGATCCGGCAAAGATGGCGGCGAACGCGCGCTGGATCAAGCACGGGTATCACCGCCTCGGCGGTGGCTGGCCCGTCATCGGTGCTGCCGGCGCCGTTGCCGGCACGGCCTGCATCGGCGCTGCGGAGGGTGACGGCATCCCCAATGGCGTGGTCGCGGTCAGCTGCAGCAGGGCCGCCCAGTCCTGGCGGTTGAAACTGCATTCGTCCTCACGCCCCGGGGTGCAGCTGGGGTCGATGCCGGTGCTGTTGCGTTCGCGTGCCGGGGGCAGCTTGATCAGCCCGGTGCGGTCCAGCGGCAGCAACCGCATCGCCACGGTGTTCATCACGTTGCCACCGACCAGGTACAGGGTCTGGTCGCCGCCGAGGTTGGCGGCCACCACCACTTCGCAATGTGATTTCCAGTGGCCCACCGAACCGTTGCCCAGCGCCTGCACCAGCCCGCTGTAGCTGAGCGTCGTGCTGCGGTCGCGCAGGAAGCACAACAGGTCGCCCGGTGCGGGCTTTGCGGTCGCGGGATCGACCAGCCGGTACGGCACGCCCGAGGGGCCGCCCTGGTACGCGGCACGAATGTAGTCGATGTGGCGCGGCGACGTGTTGAAGCCGGGAACGCCGGCCTGCACCATCACCCAGGAAATGAAAGCGGCCGACCACGGATTGTCGATCAGGAAGGCGCGGCAGTCGCTGTCGGTGTAGCGCGTACCCAGCGGTGCCACGCAGCTGCTGGCACCGGCGATGCTGCCCATCGCGTTGAGCGTGCCGCTGTTGCGCCAGTAGCCGGCCACGCGCTGCCAGGCAATCAGCCCGTTGTCGGCCAAGTGTTCGTTCTCGGCCTCGGTGACACTCAGACTCGCCGCGCGGCCATCGCGATCGATGAAGGGCCGGAACCACAGCCGGTGCTCGTTGCAGGCGGTATTGCGGATGGCCACCGCCAATGGGCTCAGGCCGAAGCGGGGAGGGACATCGCAGGCTTCAGCGGCTGCGGCGGACAAGGGGGCTGCCGCGAGCAGCAGACAGGCAGGCAAAAGCATCCGGCGCATGCGCGGCTCCTGTGGGGGGATGCCCGCAGCGTCGCAGAGGCTGGCGTAGCCGAGCCGTGAAGGCGCCCGGGTCGTGTAGCGCCGAGCCTGCGCTCGGCTCCACAAGGTCGCATAGGCCTCAAGCCGGCGGCGGGCCCAGCTTCAACGACAGATCGATGGCCTGCACATGCTTGGTCAGCCCGCCGATGGAGATGCAATCGACGCCATCCTCGGCGATCGAACGCAGGCCGCCCAGGCCGACGCTGCCGGAGACTTCCAGCGGAATGCGCCCGGCCGTGATGCGCACCGCCTCGCGGCGCAGGTCGGGACTGAAGTCATCCAGCAGGATGCGTTCGCAACCGGCTTCGAGCGCCTGGCGCAGCTGTGCCAGGTCTTCAACCTCGACCACCAGTGGCAGCGCAGGCCACTGCCGGCGTGCGGCGGCCACCGCCGCGGCCAGCGAACCGGCAGCACGGATGTGGTTCTCCTTCAGCATCACCGTGTCGTACAGGCCGAAGCGGTGGTTCTCGCCGCCGCCGCAGCGCACCGCGTACTTCTGTGCCAGGCGCAGGCCGGGCAGGGTCTTGCGGGTGTCGAGGATGCGGGTACCGGTACCGGCCACCGCGGCCATGTAGCGGGCAGTGGTGGTCGCGGTGCCGGATAGCGTCTGCAGGAAGTTCAGCGACGTGCGCTCGGCACTGACCAGGCTGCGGCTGCGCCCGTGCAGCAGGGCCAGCACGGTGCCGGCGGTGACGGCATCGCCTTCGGCGATGTGCCATTCAATGCGCACGTCAGGGTCGAGCGCGCGGTGGGTGGCGTCGAACCAGGGGCGCCCGGCGATCACCGCATCCTGCTTGCACAGCAGGTAGGCGCTGTCGGCCTGGTCGGGGAGCAGGGCGGCGGTGACGTCACCGCTGCCCAGGTCCTCGGCCAGCGCGCGCGCGACATCGGCGGCGACAACGGCCGCATCCGGCGTCGGCAGCGTGCTCATGCGGCCGGGAAGTCGGCGATCTGGGCGGTCGGAACGGCTTCCTCGGCCAGCAGCACCGGGATGCCGTCGTCGACGCGGAACACCTGCTTGCGGTCACGGGTGACCAGCGCCTCGCGCAGCGGCTGCGCCAGCGGGTTGCCATCGGCCTTGGTCACCGTGCCGGCGGAAATGGCCTTGTTGAGGGCTTCCAGGCCCTTGCCATCCAGCAGGGACAGGGGCTGGCGGGTGTCCGGGGACACCAGCAGGTCGAGCAGCTTGCGATCCATGGTTCTTCGTCTTGCGTGGAAGACGGCTAGAATACGTCTTTAAGGCAGGTGACGGCCAATGACCCCCAATCCGATCGCGCCGCTTGTCGGCATCGTCATGGGTTCCCGTTCCGACTGGGAAACCATGCAGCACGCCGCCCAGAAGCTTGAAGCCCTGGGTGTTCCGTTCGAAGTGAAGGTGGTGTCCGCGCATCGGACGCCGGATGTGTTGTTCAGCTACGCCGAGCAGGCGGGCCCGCGTGGCCTGCGCGCGATCATCGCCGGTGCCGGCGGGGCCGCGCACCTGCCGGGCATGATCGCGGCCAAGACCGCCGTGCCGGTGCTGGGTGTGCCGGTGCAGTCCAAGGCCCTCAACGGAATGGATTCCCTGCTGTCGATCGTGCAGATGCCGGCCGGCATCCCGGTCGCCACCTTCGCCATCGGCAACGCCGGCGCCTCCAACGCCGCGCTGTTCGCGGCGGCGATGCTGGCCAGCGACCAGCCGGCGATCGGCCAGGCGCTCGATGCCTTCCGTGCACGCCAGACCGAAGACGTGATGGCCCACGACGATCCGCGCCAATGAGCCTGACTGTCGGCATCCTGGGCGGCGGCCAGCTCGCCCGCATGATGGTCCTGGCCGGTGCGCCGCTGGGGCTTCGCTTCGAACTGTACGACCCGGCCGCCGACGCCTGCAGCGGCCCGCTGGCGCCGCTCACCGTGGGCGCCTTCGATGACCGCCAGGCCCTGGCGGACTTCGCCGCCAAGGTCGATGTGGTCACCTTCGATTTCGAGAACGTACCTGCCGACAGTGCACAGTTCCTGGCCGACCGCGTGCCGGTCTATCCGCCGCCGGCCGCGCTGGCGGTGGCCCAGGACCGGTTGAGCGAGAAGACCCTGTTCCAGCAGCTGGGTATTCCGCTGCCGGCCTTCGCCGACATCCGTAACCGCGACGAGCTGGCGGCGAAGGCGGCTGAGTTCGGCCTGCCGTGCATCCTCAAGACCCGCCGCCTCGGCTACGACGGCAAGGGTCAGTTCCGCCTGCGCAGCGAAGCCGACATCGACGCCGCATGGGATGCGCTCGGTGCCCAGGTGGAGCGCACCGGACTGATCCTGGAGGGCTTCGTGGCCTTCCAGCGCGAGGTCAGCGTGGTGGCCGTGCGTGGCCGCGATGGCAGCTTCGAAGCCTGGCCGGTCACCGGCAACTGGCATGTCGACGGCGTGCTGTCCGCCAGCGTGGCACCGGCGGTGCTGTCCGACGCCGAGCGGCAGGCAGCGATCGGCTATGCCCGCCGCGTCGCCGAGCACCTGCAGTATGTGGGAGTGTTCGCACTGGAGCTGTTCTGTCGCGACGGCGAACTGCTGGCCAACGAGATGGCACCGCGCGTGCACAACTCCGGCCACTGGACCATCGAAGGCAGCGAGACCTCGCAGTTCGAGAATCACCTGCGTGCCGTGCTGGGCCTGCCACTGGGCAGCACCCGCATGCTCGGCCATGCCTGCATGCTGAACTGGCTGGGCGCGATGCCCGATCCGGCGCCGGTGCTGGGTCAGGCCAGTGGCCATTGGCACGATTACGGCAAGGAGCCGCGCGAAGGTCGCAAGGTCGGCCACGCCACGTTGCGCGACGATGATGCCGCTGCATTGGCCGATGCGCTGGACCAGGTCGGCCTGGAGCTGGACCGCCAGGCCCAGGTGGCGCCGGCAGTGCACGCGCTGCGCAACCGCTGAGCCCGGGCGTGCCGGCCAATGGCCGGCACAACCTTGTATGCCTGCAACGGTGTGGCGCGCCGGTGCAGGCATCGGCGCACCATTGCCGGTGGTAGCGTGGGGCTCCTTTCACAGGAGTCACGACCATGCTCGACTGGAATGCCTATCGCAAGGAACTGAAGGGCCGCATCGGAGAGATCGGCAAGCTCTCGCCGGACACGGTCAAGGGCTACGCCACCCTGGCCAATGCCGGTGCCCAGACCAACCACCTGGATGCCAAGACCCGTGAGCTGATCGCATTGGCGGTGGCGGTGACCACCCGCTGCGACGGCTGCATCACCGTGCACGTGGACGCTGCGCTGAAGCATGGCGCCAGCCGCGAGGAAATCGCCGAAGCACTGGGCGTGGCGGTGTCGCTCAACGCCGGCCCGGCGCTGGTGTACTCGGCGCGGGTGATGGACGCGGTGGCTGCGCACGAGAACGCGTGACGCTTCATCTGTAGAGCCGAGCCCATGCTCGGCTGCTGTCCGGCCAGCCGAGCATGGGCTCGGCCCTACAGGCAGTCAGCGCAGCTGGCTCTCGGCGAATTCCCAGTTGACCATCTGCCAGAAGGCATCCAGGTAACGCGCGCGATCATTCTGGTAATCGGTGTAGTAGGCGTGCTCCCAGACATCGCAGCACAGCAGCGGGGTGCTTTCGCCGGTCAGTGGCGTGCCGGCGTTGCGGGTGGCCTGGATGCCGAGCTGGCCACCGGGGTGCTGCACCAGCCACACCCAGCCCGAGCCGAACAGGCCCAGCGCGGTGCGGTTGAATTCCTCGCGCAGGCGCTGCGCATCACCGAACTGGCGCTTGACCAGCTCGCCCAGCCGGCCCTGCGGCTCGCCGCCGCCGCGCGGGCGCAGGCACTGCCAATAGAAGCCGTGGTTCCAGGCCTGGGCGGCCACATCGAACAGCGTGCCCTGGGCATGGCGCACGATCTCTTCCAGTGACGCCTCCTCCCACTCGGTGCCGAGAGTGCCGGCGTTGACCGCGTCAACGTAGGCGCGGTGGTGGCGGCCGTGATGCAACTCAACGGTCTGCGCGGACAGGTGGGGCTGCAGGGAGCCGGGGAGGTAGGGCAGGGCAGGCAATTCGACGGGCATGGACAGGTTCGTGGCCAGGGGGACGGCGGCAGCCTGTTCCATCCGCTTACAATGGCGGCTACCGTGGGCAGTCTAGCCGACCATCACGGTCGGTTTGTCCGGCGAAGCAAGGAGTGTGGTTGTGGCGGTAATGCAGCAAATCCAGGCCGAGGTCGATCGTTACCCGCTCGTGCTGTTCATGAAGGGCACCCCGCAATACCCGATGTGCGGCTTTTCCAGTCGCGCCGTGCAGGCGTTGATGGCAGCCGGCGCCGTCACCCTGCGCACTGTCAACGTGCTCGAAGAGCCGGAGATCCGCGCCAACCTGCCGCGCTTTTCCAATCTGCCGACCTTCCCGCAGCTGTTCATCAACGGTGAGTTGATCGGCGGCTGCGACATCGTCATGGAACTGTTTGAATCCGGCGAGCTCAAGCGCATCGTCGAAGAGGCGACCCAGGGATGAGTGCCTGGCCGTCGACGTCACCGACTGACGGGGCGATCGATGGCCGCCCGTTGCAGGATCGCGTCGTACTGGTCGCCGGCGCCGGGGGAGGGCTGGGCAGTGCCGCGGCGGTCGCCGCAGCTGCAGCCGGGGCCACCGTGGTCCTGCTGGGACGCAAGCCGCGCCGGCTGGACCGGGTCTATGCCCAGGTCCAGGCGGTCGGTCCGGAACCGCTTCTGTACCCGTTGGACCTGGAAGGCGCCAGCCCCGATGACTATGCCGAACTGGCCCAGGCCCTGCAGCGCGAGCTGGGGCGGCTGGATGGACTGCTGGTCTGCGCCGCGCATTTCCCCGGGCTGACTCCGTTTGAACTGGCTGACCCGGCCAGTTTCGCCCGTGCGGTCCATGTCACCCTGACCGCGCCGGCCTGGCTGGCCCAGGCCTGCCTGCCGCTGCTGCGGCAACGCGAGGATGCCGCTCTGGTGTTCGCGGTCGATGCCCCCGAACGGGTCGGACAGGCCTATTGGGGGGGGTATGGCGCGGCCCAGCACGGCCTGCGTGGCCTGATCGCCAGCCTGCACGATGAACTGGGCCGTAGTCCCATCCGGGTCAGCGGCCTGTACCCCGGCCCCCTGCGCACGGCGCTTCGGGCCCGCGCCTATTCCGTGGACCAGGACCCGGCTGCGCAAGGCCCGGAAGCCGCGGCGGCCGCTGCGGTGACCCTGCTGTCCGCCGCTGGGAGCGCCTGGCGGGGGCAGATTCTCGATGCCAGTGAGACGCCTCGGGAAAGGTGAGCCCCGTGGGAAGACGGAGTGAAGAACCCGTCACGATTGCGTTGCGAACCGGTGCCGTTTGTCGCACAACCGTCACATTGATGGCGTAGCGTGTTAATCTAGTGTTAACCGTTAGGGCTGCCTTCAGCCGAGCGGTAGGGAACCCCAGATAACTCTCCGATCAGCCACCCGCAGGGCTGCTTGGATGCGCTTTTTTTCCGCCATCGCCAACTCGCATCGAGGCTACCGAAAAATGACCCACCCACTCCGGATGTCCAAGCTTACCCTTGGTCTCGTGGCTGCACTTGCTGCCGCTCCCGCCTTCGCCCAGAGCAGCACCTCCGCCGGTGTCGGCGGCCAGGTGATGTCCGCTGCAGGCCAGCCTGTCGCCGGCGCTGAAGTCACCATCACGCACACCGAGTCGGGCACTGTTTCGCGTGCCACCACCGATGCGTCGGGCCGATACAACGCGCGCGGCCTGCGCGTGGGTGGTCCGTACACCATCACCATCACCAAGTCCGGTGAAGGCACCAAGACCGAGGAAGGTGTCTACCTGAACCTGAACCAGGTCAACACCGTCAACGCCAACCTGGGCGGTGATCTGGCTGCGACCAACCTGGACGCGGTGAACGTTGTTGCCACCGCCGGCGGCCTGGACCTGTTCAGCGCCAACAAGATGGGCACCGGCACCAACGTGACCCGCGAAACGATGGATGCGCTGCCGTCGGCCAGCCGCAACATCCAGGACTACGTCCGTCTCGACCCGCGCATCTCGCAGGTCAGCAAGGCGGACGGCGCGATCTCGGCTGGCGGCCAGAACACCCGTTACAACGCCATCCGCATCGACGGCATCAGCGCCTCCGATCCGTTCGGCCTGGGTTCCAACAACCTGCCGACCGAGCGTCAGCCGGTGTCGATGGACGCCATCCAGGAAATCAACATCGACCTGGCCAACTACGACACCACCATCGCCGGTGGCACCGGCGCGGTGATCAACGCCGTGACCAAGTCGGGTACCAATGAATTCCACGGCACCGTGTACGGTTCGTACCGCGACAAGGACATGGTCCGCTCGCGCCTGGAAGGTGACAAGCAGGACTTCAACGGCTTCGAGGACGAGAAGACCTACGGCATGACCTTCGGCGGCCCGATCGTCAAGGACAAGCTGTTCTTCTTCACCAACTATGAAAAGTACGAGCGCTCGGCTGCCGGCGTCGCCCTGAGCGACACGCCGATCGGCCGTGGCACCATCACCCAGCAGCAGATCACCGACGTCCAGAACTTCCTGGGCAAGCTGGGCTACGACCCGGGCAGCCTGACGGCGCCGAACAGCAAGACCGAGATCGAAGAGTATGCGGTCAAGCTGGACTGGAACATCAACGAGAATCACCGTGCGGCCCTGCGCTACAACAAGATGGAGCAGAACGTCGTTCGCTTCCCGCAGGTCAGCAGCAGCGCCATCTCGCTGAGCAACTTCTGGTACCAGCAGCCGACCCAGTACGAAACCTGGATGGGCGAACTGTTCAGTGACTGGTCCGAGAACTTCTCGACCGAGTTCAAGGTCTCGCACAAGGATTACTCGGCCAACCGCGTCCCGCTGGTCGACATGCCGCAGATCCGCATCAAGTCGGGCAACGATTCGCTGTACGTCGGTACCGAACAGAACACCCACGTCAACATCGTCGAGTCGAAGGAACTGAGCGCCTTTGGTGCCGGTACCTGGTACATCGGTGACCACACCGTCAAGTTCGGCTTCGATTACTCGAAGAATGACCTGATGAACTTCTACGGCCGCAACCTCAACGGCGTGTACGAATTCAACAGCGTCAACGATTTCCTGGCGGGCAAGGCTTCGCGCTACCAGCTGCGTGCTCCGCGCGCCGATGGCAGCCGCAGCGACATCCCGGCCGACTTCACCCTGAAGAACACCGGCGTGTTCGTGCAGGACACCTGGGCGATCAACTACAACCTGAACCTGATGTTCGGCGTGCGCATCGACATGCCTGACTTCAGCACCCAGCGCCTGTACAACCCGCGCATCGAGCAGCTGTACGGCTTCAACAATACCAAGCTGGTCGACAAGAACCTGGTGCAGCCGCGCGTCGGCTTCAACTACACCTTCGACAGCGATCGCCCGACCCAGCTGCGCGGTGGCGTGGGCCTGTTCGGCGGCGCCGCCCCGAACGTATGGCTGGCAGGTGCCTACCAGAACACCGGCCTGAACTACATCGAGTACGACGAGCGCAGCATCCCGGCCGGTGCCTTCACCCCGGACGGCAACAACCCGTACATCCCGGCCGGTGGCCCGGCTTCGGCCCGTCAGAACGTTGACATCATCGCGCCGGGCACCCGCCTGCCGTCGGTGTGGAAGGCCAACCTGGCGTTCGACCATGAGCTGCCGTGGTACGGCATCGTGGCGTCGGCCGAAGTGCTGTTCACCAAGGTCAAGGACGGCATCTACTTCGACCGTCTGGACGTGTCGGCGCCGACCGCCTTCGGTCAGGATGGCCGCGCGATCTACTGGAACGCCGCTGGCCGCAATCAGGCCAATACCCGTATCGACAAGGGTGTCGACTACGGCATGTCGACCGGTACCAAGGGTGCTGTTGACCGCGCCAACCGTCCGTCCGACATCGGCGATGTGCTGGTCCTGCGCAACACCGACAAGGGCCGCGGCACCCAGGCCACCTTCTCGCTGGCCAAGCCGCTGACCGAGAACTGGGGCTGGTCGCTGGGTTACACCTACACCAAGTCGACCGAGGTCAGCCCGCTGTCCAGCTCGCAGAACACCTCGAACTGGAACAACACGCTGATCTTCAATGCCAACGAGAACGTGGCCTACAACTCGCGTTATGCGATGAAGGACCGCGTCACCGGCACCCTGGAGTGGAAGCACAACTTCTTCGGTGACAACGCCACCCGCGTCGGCCTGTTCTACGAAGGCCGTTCGGGCCGTCCGTACAGCTACATCTTCTACAACGATGCCAACGGCGACGGTGCTGCCACCAACGACCTGTTCTACGTGCCGAAGGGTCCGGGCGACGTGCTGTTCACCGGCGGTGCCGCGATGGAGAAGCAGTTCTTCGACTGGCTGGCGCAGAACCCGGAACTCGATGCCTACCGTGGCAGCGTGGTCCCGGCCAACCGCCACCGCGCCTCGTGGGTCAACAGCTTCGACGTCCGCGTCAGCCAGGAATTCCCGGGCTTCATGAAGGGTCACAAGGGTGAAGTCGCCCTGGACATCATGAATGTCGGCAACCTGCTGAACAAGAAGTGGGGCCTGATCGACGACTACGGCTTCTACTCGACCCGTCGCGTTGCCAACTACGCAGGTATCGATCCGGCCACCGGCAAGTACGTGTACTCCTTCACTGGTTCGACCGACAACCCGTCGGTGCAGGAAAACAACAACGACAAGGGCAACACCGCCGTGTCGCGTTGGTCGATGCAGCTGACCCTGAAGTACAAGTTCTGATCCGTCAGCGCTTGAAGTGGTAAGTGGAAACGGCCGGGGAAACCCGGCCGTTTTCCGTTCAGGCGAAAGTTCTTGCAGGGTGTCGGGCAACGGCGTAGCATCCAGAAATGTGCGCGGTGCCAACGCCGCCGATGCGGTCCCGGAATGGCGAACGCGGGCAGCACACATCCAACGGTCGGGCTTCCCGGCCGTTTTGCTTTTTAAGGGGGCGGCAGTACAGTCGGAAACCTTGAAGGAAGCGAAAAATTGGATATGACCACGAACGAAAAATCAGCCCGTGCGCTGCCGGTACAGGATGCGCGGATCTACCCGCGCGGTGGGCTGGACGTGTTGTCGCGGGCCGAAGTGGCACGCCTGCGCGATGCCTCCGCCGGCGGCATGCATGAGCTGCTGCGCCGCTGCGCGCTGGCCGTGCTGACCAGCGGCAGCGCCTCGGACGATCCGCGCGCGGCGCGCGACCTCTACCCTGATTTCGACATCCAGGTGGCGCAGCAGGATCGCGGCGTGCGCATCGATCTGGTCAACGCACCGGCGATGGCCTTCGTCGACGGCGAGATCATCCGCGGTGTCGCCGAACTGCTGTTCGCCGTCGTGCGCGACCTGGCCTACATGGCCATCGAAATGGGCCCGGCCTACGCGGCCGAGCTGGAGTCATCCGAGGGCATCACCAACGCGGTGTTCGGCCTGCTGCGCAACGCGCGCATCCTCAATCCGGGTGATCCGAACCTGGTGGTGTGCTGGGGCGGACACTCGATCTCGCGCGACGAATACCTGTACACCAAGCAGGTGGGCTATGAACTGGGCCTGCGCGGCCTGGACATCTGCACCGGCTGTGGCCCGGGTGCGATGAAGGGCCCGATGAAGGGTGCCACCATCGCCCACGCCAAGCAGCGCCGTACCGTGACGCGTTACATCGGCCTGACCGAGCCGGGCATCATCGCCGCCGAGTCGCCGAACCCGATCGTCAACCACCTGGTGATCATGCCGGACATCGAGAAGCGCCTTGAGGCCTTCGTCCGCATCGGCCACGGCATCATCGTGTTCGCCGGTGGCGTCGGTACCGCCGAAGAGATCCTGTACCTGCTCGGCATCCTGCTGCGCGAGGAGAACAAGGACCTGCCGTTCCCGCTGATCCTGACCGGCCCGACGGTAGCGGCACCGTACTTCGAGCAGATTGATCGCTTCATCCGCCTGACCCTGGGCGATGCGGCTGCCGAGCGCTACGAGATCATCATCGGCGACCCGGTGGCGGTTGCGAAGAAGATGGCCACCGGCATCAAGCGCGTGCGCGAGCACCGCCTGGCGCAGAAGGACTCGTTCTTCTTCAACTGGTCGATCGAGATTCCGTGGGAGTACCAGCAGCCGTTCGTACCCACCCACGAAGCGATGGCGGCGCTGGACCTGCACCACGGGCGTGCCCCGCACGCGCTGGCGGCCGACCTGCGCCGCGCGTTCTCGGGCATCGTCGCCGGCAACGTGAAGGAAGACGGCATGCGCCGCATCGAGCAGTTCGGGCCGTTCCAGATCCACGGCGACCCGGACATGATGCAGGCGCTGGATGCGCTGCTGCGCGCCTTCGTCGAGCAGCGCCGGATGAAGATCTCCGGCGAGTACCAGCCCTGCTACCAGGTGCTGGCCTGAACCCGGGCCGGCGTGATGGGGATCGCGCCGGCACTGGCAGGGGAGGGCGGGTCGTCAAGCCTTTGACGCCCGTCGCCCCGGATTGACCGTTCATCCTGCCGCCGCTTGCCGGTGGCGGGGCGATGGCCCATCGTGGCCACCAACACGCTGGGGAGCGTCCAATGTCTTTGCGCCGGCAAAACGGCTTCACGCTGGTTGAACTGATGATCACCATCGCCGTGGTGGCGATCCTGGCTGCGATCGCCTTTCCAAGTTTCCAGAGCACGATCCGTTCGAGCCGGGTGAGCTCGACCAACAACGAGGTCCTGGGCCTGCTCAGTCTTGCCCGCAGCGAGGCGATCCGCAGCAACCGCGGCGGCGGCGTCTGTGGAAGCAGCGACGGTGCCAGCTGTGATGGTGGCTGGTCGGGCGGCATGCTGGCCTTTGCCGATGCCAATGGCGACGGTGCGCTGTCGGCAGGTGAAACCGTCCTGCGCTTCGTCAGTGGCAATCCCAAGCTGAAGATCACTGGGCCGGCCACGGAGATCGCCTTTGACGGGCGCGGCCGTCGCCGCGCCAGCGCCGAGCAGGATGTACGGCTGGAGCCGGACGTCTGCAGCAAGGGCGCACTGCACAAGCGCACACTGACGGTGAACGCCTCCGGGCAGATCCGCAGCACCAAGGAAGCCTGTCCATGACCACCCGTACCTTCCGTGCGCGCCAGGCCGGGGGCTTCACCCTGCTTGAAGTACTGATCGCCATCATCGTGTTGGCGTTCGGCCTGCTGGGTTTTGCTCTCTTGCAGACCATGAACGTCCGATTCGTGCAGAGCGCCAATTATCGAACCCAGGCCACCAACCTTGCGTACGACCTGACCGAGCAGATGCGCAGCAACCGCTTCCAGGCGGCCTGGTACACCGGCGCGTCGTTCGCGGCAGGCAGCAAGACCGCCGCCACCGCGTGCACCAGCGATACCGGCGACGTCTCCATTGAAAAGAAGATCGCGCGCTGGCAATGCCAGGTGGTGAAGGCGCTGGGCGACGATGCAGGCGCCAATGTCACCTTCAATGGCGGCGTGGTCAATGTGGCCATCACCTGGGGCGACCAGCGCTGGGATCCGGATGACCCGGACAAGGCCACCACCTTTGCATTGGCTACGGAGCTGTGAGCATGCGCCTGAACCGACGTGCCACCATGGCCGGCCTGTCGCTGGTGGAACTGATGATCGCCCTGGTAATCAGCCTGGTGCTGATGCTGGGGGTGGTGCAGGTCTTCATGGCCTCGCAGGCTGCCTCGCGCCTGTCCGAGGGGGCCTCGCGCGTGCAGGAGAACGCCCGTTTCGCGCTGGATTTCCTTGAGCGAGACATCCGCATGGCCGGGCACATGGGCTGCGTGAACGACCAGGCCCACGTGGTGAAGAACCAAGGCGATCCGGTATCGCATCTGGGTGCATCCTCGGGCGATGGCAGCCCGCTTGATTTCAGCGTTTCCATCCAGGGCTTCGATGCACCGGGAACCGCGCCGGGCGGGAGGCTCGCACTCGGGGCGACATGGTCCGCACCGTCAGCGCTGCCGGCAGCGATCACCCGGCTCAGCCCTGCGCCGGCAGGCGGAAGCGATGTGCTGGTACTGCGCTACCTGGCCCCTGAGGGGGTGCCGGTGACCGGCATTTCGTCCAGCGGCGGCAATGCGCTGCTGGACATGGACAGCACCCGGGTGGCCAGGCTCACCTCGGGGGGCGTGGCGGCACCGACCTTGTTCGGCATCGCCGACTGTGCCCATGCGGACATCTTCGCCGGTACGTTGAGTGCGGCACGTGTGACCGCGCCCTCGCTGGACCTGTCGCGCTATGCTGCGCAGCCGACCGGGCAGACGATGCTCTATCGCGCCGAGTCGATGGTCTATTACGTCGGCATCAATCCGGAGACCGGTCAGCCGGGCCTGCGTCGTGCGCGCGCCAACAGTGCTGGCGCCTATGCGGTCAATGAAGAACTCGTGGAAGGCATCGAAAGCCTGCAGCTGCTGTATGGCCTGGACAGTACCGCCAACATCAGCCTGGGCACGCCGCCGGCCGGCAACATCACCCGCCTGGCCGCCGCGACTGGGGTCAGCAGCAACGCTAACGCCGCCGGTGCCGCGCAGTGGCTGCGGGTGGGGCAGGTGCAGGTGGGGCTGCTGGCACGCAGCCCGACGCCGTCGTCTTCGAGCACGCCGGCCAACCCGCTGTCGGTACTCGGCGTTGGCTTTGCCAGCAGTGACAAGCCTGACGGCCGCTACCGCTCCAGCTATGAAGTCTCGATTGCACTGCGCAATCGCCTGTTCGGGAACTGATCATGACGACCTTCTCACGTTCGTTCAGGCCCGCCTCCGCTCGCACCCAGCGCGGCGCCGTGCTCTATGTCGCGTTGATCATGCTCATCCTGCTGGCGCTGCTCGGCATTGCGGGCATGCAGGTGGCCGGCATGCAGGAGAAGATGGCAGCGAACTACCGCGCCGCCAACCGGGCCTTCCAGAACTCGGAGGGCGTGGTGCGTGCGGCCGAACGCTCGGTGGAGAAAATCGCCAACCGTCAGGATGTGGGGAACGACAGCCTGGTGCAGTCCAGCACTCTGTCGCGGGTCTGCGATGACGGCTTCGATCCGGCCATCTGGGCCGAAAGCCACCGCAACCAGACGCGTCCTGCGGTCAATGTCCGCCAGATTGACAGCTGTGTGATGGGCGAATCGTCGCTCGACATGGGCCGTCCGCTGGAAGACGTCACGCCGATCTACCAGATCACCGGCTTCGCGACCGACGATGCCGATGCGAGCTCGTCGTCGGTGGTCATCGATACCGTATTCAAACTCTGAGGACGCAGGCCATGGCTTCGCGCAAATTCCGTTTCATGGCCGCAAGCGGCGCCGCACTGGCGCTCGGGGGCGGCTATGTCATCTACAGCCTGATGGCGGCCCAGGCCCAGGGCACGCTGGCGCAGGCGCCGCTGAACATCCAGGTGCAGACGCCGCCGGCCTTCCTGATGGCGCTGGATGATTCCGGCTCGATGCTGTGGGAAACATTGAACAACACGCGCGATGGCGTGTACCGCTGGGATGGCAGTGGCTTCTACAACCAGGGTGCCGTCAACGGCTACGATGGGTCTGGGCAGCGCTACCTGTACGTCTTCCCCAGCTATGGACGCGACGACCAGGCAGCCATCCCGCCGCTCGACAGCTTCGGTTTCGCCCGATCGCCGGACGTCAACCCGTCCTACTACGACCCGCGTGAGATCTATCCTGGCTGGAAGACCGGCTTGTCCGATACAGCCCTTGCCAACTATCTGGACATCAGGGCGTCCAGCGCGCCGCTGGACCCGCGTCCGGGCAATGCACCGAACAAGATCGCTGGCGCGCTGGACCTGACTGTGGACTCGCTGCTGACCAGCATGGACACCGGCGGGCGGACCGGCGCGAACTGGCGCTTCCGCTTCCGTTCCGGCATGACGCTGCCGGTCGGAACCCGTATTGAGCGTGGGCGATGCAACCTGAGCGGAGGGGCTGTCCGGCAGGAAGGCTCGTTCGACAACGTGACGCGCCAGACTACCATCAGCAGCTCAAGCTGCGATGCTGCCGTCGCCTTCTATCCGGCTACGTTCTTCCTGGCAGATCCGTCTACGCTGCCGGCGGAATATGGGTACACCGCGGCTCCTGTTGCCGTTGCAAATCCTCCGGGCGGCCGTCCGGGTACGTTGTACAAGTACGAAATCAAGCTTGCGAACTTCGGCAACAATCAAGCGAAGTACAACGCTGCCATGCAGAGCTTCGCCAACTGGTTCAGCCTGTACCGGACGCGACGCGAAGCGCTGATCGGTGCGGCCACGAATGCGCTGTACGACACGACCAATCTGCGCGTGGGCTGGTTCCGTATCAATGGCCGCCGCGCGGTGACCATGTTCAACATGACCAACGAGCCGGAGAAGCAGCAGCTGCTCAGCCAGATCATCGGCGAAATGCGTGCCAGCAGCAGTACGCCCAATCGTTCCGCCGCACAGTACCTTGGCGAACAATTCCAGCGCACGGATCAGAACGCGCCGGTGCTCCTGTCATGCCAGAAGAACGCGGGCATGCTGTTCACCGATGGCTATATCAATGAGTCCGGCAACACGACGCTGATGAAGGATCTCGTAGCGCCGTACTACAACAGTTCTCTCGTGCCGGGCAAGGAGACCAATTCCGTGCCGGTGCCGGCCGAGTGCAAGGGGCCGAATCCAAATCCGTCGCTGGATTGCAAGACCCACCTGCACATGAATTTCTACGGCGTGACGCTGGGCACGCAGGGCAAGGAGTTCGGCGTCCGGTACCTGCCGGATCCGCTGCGCCCGTGGGTGCTCAGCCCGGACCCGTACGTCGTCAAGCCCAACTTCCCGACGACGACGCAGGACCTCAAGCCCGAGGCCGTTGATGAGCTGTGGAACGCGGTCTATGACACCCGTGGCGAAATGGTCAACGCCACGCGCCCGGCCGAAATCACCGCAGCCATGCGCCGTATCATCAGCAACGTCGCCCAGGGCGCCACGCCGTCCGGCTCGCGTTCGCTGACCGGCGCACGCATCGGCGTCGGCTCGTTGTCGGTGGAGCCGTTCTACGAGGCCACCAACAACGGCACCGACTGGTACAGCAAGTTGCGCGCCTTCAAGCTGAGCGTCGAGCCGTCCACCCGCAAGATCGTTTCGGAAGAGGCCTGGGAAGCATCTGCGAAGATGCCGGCGCCTGCATCACGCCGCATCCGGTTCTGGCGCAACGGCGCGCTGGAAGACTTCACCGGCAGCAATGTCAGCCTGGCCAATCTGTGCACCAAGTCGTCGACGCTGTATCCGGGCATCCTGATCTGCAGCGCGTCCGAGCTGGCTGGCCTGGCCACCGATTCCACCACGGCCGTGGCCTACCTGCGTGGTGAAACCTCCGGCGAGAAGCGCAACGGCGGCAAGCTGCGTGATCGCAGCACGGTGCTGGGCGACATCATCACCTCCACCCCGGTGCTGAGTTCGCCTCTGGATGACTATGGGTTTGGCCGCCTTCCGGGCACGATGGGCAGCAGTTACGCCGCCTACATGACCACCAAGCGCAATGGTCGCCGCTACATGGTCTACGCCGGCGCCAACGACGGCATGTTGCATGCCTTCGATGGCGGCATGGGCGCCGACGGCCAGATGGACGCCGACGGTGGCAAGGAGCGGTTCGCCTACATTCCCTCGACCGCGTTGGGCCACATGGGCAACCTGTTGCTGCCTAACGACCCCACCAACCAGAACGCCCAGCGTTTCCAGCACCGTTACTACGTCGATGGCCCGGTGACGATCAGCGACACCTACGGCAGCAACGGGTGGACCACGTCACTGGTGGGCACGGCCGGTGCCGGCGGCCGCAGTGTGTTCGCGCTGGATGTGTCCGATCCGGGCAACTTCGGCGCGGCCGGCTCCCTGCTGTGGGAGATCAGTGACCTCGATGCGTCGCTTGACGATGCTGTGCGCGCCAACATCGGCCATGTGCTGGGCAAGCCGGTGATCGTGCCGGTGAAGAACACCGACGGTTCGGTGGGCTTCAAGGCGATCTTCGGTAACGGCTACGAAAGCAGGAGTGGCAAGGCGGTACTGTTCGTGGTTGACATGGTGGCAGGCCGCACGCCGACCATCCGCATGATCGAGGCGATCGAGTCGGGTACCAACCTGCCGTCGGGCAGCAACGGGCTGGGCAACATCGTGGTGGTTGATCGCTGGGGCGGAACCGGGCAGAACGCGCGGGTGCGTGATGGCCTGGCCGATACGGTCTATGGCGCCGACAAGCGTGGCGTTATCTGGAAGTTCGACCTGCGCGGGACTACCGCGCCAACCGTACCGTTGTTCACCACCAATACCCATGTCGATCCCGCCGACCGCCGGACCTACCGCCAGCCGATCACCGGTGGCATGACGGTGACCACCGGGCCGTCCGGTGGCGTGATGCTGATCTTCGGCACCGGCAGCTTCTCCTACTACGGTGACGAGAACGATACGGCGGTGCAGGCGTTGTACGGTATCAACGACACCGCAGCGGGCCAGCCGACGACGACGCTGACCTCGGCAAACCTGAGCTCGTATACGGCCGAGATCGGTTCCGGCGTGCGGACATTGCGTGGCGGGACCGTGCCTACGGTCAGCCGCGGCTGGACCGTGGTGCTGGCCAACAAGGAGCGTGCGGTCGGTAATCCGAGGATCGTGTCCGGCGTGGTGTTCTTCCCGACCTATATTCCGTCCGACGCTCAGGGGTGCTCGGTGGACGGTGCGAACTGGTTGCTCGGCCTGCAGGCCAGCACCGGCCAGGCCGCGATGTCGCAGGTGCGCTTCGGAGCCCCCGACGGCCGATCGCCGGGGGCGGGTACGGCCGGCGTTGCTCTCAACACGGGCGGCAACGCGCCGGTGAGGGACGTGACGACGTCGGTGGTGCCGCGCTTGGCGCCGCCGGACAGCACTCCCGGCAACCCGCCGCCGCAGCCGCCCGGTGAGGCGTGCCTGATGCAGATCTCGGTGGCCGGTGCTGATCCGATGTACCTGCCATACCCCTGTGGCCGCCAGTCCTGGAGGCAGATCCAGTGACCGGCGTCCATCCTTCCCCGCCAGCAGGAGCCCGTGCAATGCGCCAATCTTTCGCGGCGGGTCGCCTGGCCCGCGGTTTCACCCTGATCGAGCTGATGATCGTGGTGGCGGTCGTGGCAATCCTCGCCGCGATCGCCTACCCGAACTACAGCGAACATGTGCGCAAGTCGCGACGGGCCCAGGCTAAGGCCGACCTGGTCGAATACGCACAGTTGGCCGAGCGCTTCCACACGGTCAACAACACCTATGTCGGGTTCAAGTTCCCGGGCAACGCCGATTCGATCAACTCCCCGCGCGAGGGCGGCACGGCGGCCTACACTCTGTCCATGCAGACCGCGCAGTCGACATTCACCTTCACCGCCACCGCGGTCAACGCGCAGGCGAAGGACAAGTGTGGAAACTTGACGCTCAACCAGGCCAACGTGAAGACCGCCAAGACCACGCTGTCCGAGTGCTGGTGACACTGCCGCAAACAGAGAACGCAAGCATGTGAACGGGAGTGTTGCACTCCCTGTTCGACGTGATTACAATGCGCGTCCCCGCCCGAATAGCTCAGCCGGTTAGAGCACTTGACTGTTAATCAGGGGGTCGTTGGTTCGAGTCCAACTTCGGGCGCCAGACGTTACACATCAAAGGCTTGCGGACTTCCGCAGGTCTTTTTTGTTGCCTGCTTGAGAGCGCAGGGGCGTCGTTTCAACAGGCTTGTCCAGTCCGCGTGGTGGACGAACGCATCCGCCCACTGTTGCTGACGATGATCCGCGCGTGCTCGCGCCCCCTCACGCAGACGCGCAGCGTCAGGTTGCTGCCGGGGCTGCGGCCATCCGGCTGGAAATAGAGTTGCGGTCGCCCGCTGTTGCTGGCGGCATTGATCGTGACGTCCGGACGGCCGCCCTGATGCAGGACAATGGCATCGGCCGTGGATGGGGGCTGCCATGCGCCTGCGGCCCGGTAGGCAATCCAGCCCTGGCTCCAGTCATCCCCGCAGCGCTGGCCGTCCGCGCTGGCGCAGAGGCCGATCAGTTCGCGACGCATGATGGCCTGGGTGCGTGCCGTTGCCAGGGCGGCCTGCAGGCTGAACCGGGTGGCTTCCGCGCGCTGGTGCAGCAGCAGCGCCTGCAGCGAGGGCCAGCCGGCGGCCAGCAGCACGGCCAGTACCGCCGTGACGACCAGGATTTCGATCAGGTGCATGCCGCGCGACGCGGCGCAACCGGAAGAGCGGTGAGTGCGCATGCATCCAGCCTCCGCGCCCGGCTGTGCGGCCGCCATCGGGAATCCCCGTAGCGGTCTGCCCGACAACCCCTCAGCCGGCCGTCACTCCTCGCCCCGTATACTCACCCTTCCCGGGAACTGGCAACACCATGAGCGACAGTTTTGAACTTGTCTCGCCGTATTCGCCGGCGGGCGACCAGCCCAACGCCATCGCGAAGCTGACCAGCAACTTCGAGGCCGGCATCGCCAAGCAGACCCTGCTGGGCGTGACCGGCTCGGGCAAGACCTACACCATCGCCAACGTCATCCAGAACGTTCAGAAGCCGACGCTGATCATGGCACCGAACAAGACGCTGGCGGCGCAGCTGTATGGCGAGTTCAAGGCGTTCTTCCCGCACAACGCGGTGGAGTACTTCGTCAGTTATTACGACTACTACCAGCCCGAAGCCTACGTGCCGTCGTCGGACACCTTCATCGAGAAGGACAGTTCGATCAACGAACACATCGAGCAGATGCGGCTGGCCGCGACCAAGACCCTGCTGTCGCGCCCGGACGCGATCGTGGTGGCCACGGTGTCCGCGATCTATGGCCTGGGTGCGCCGGAAGACTACCTTTCACTGCGCCTGATCCTGTCCAAGGGCGAGCGCATCGACCAGCGCGACCTGATCAACCACCTGACCCAGCTGCAGTACACGCGCAATGAGTACGAGCTGCAGCGCGGTACCTTCCGCGTGCGCGGCGAAGTGATCGACGTGTTCCCGGCCGAGTCGGACAGCGAAGCACTGCGCCTTGAACTGTTCGATGGCGAGGTCGAGAAGATCACCCTGTTCGATCCGCTCACCGGCGAGACGCTGCGCAACATGCAGCGCTTCACGGTCTACCCGAAGACGCACTATGCGACCACGCGCGAGCGCGTGCTGGCGGCGATCGAGACGATCAAGGTGGAGCTGAAGGAGCGGCTGGAGCAGCTCTACGCACAGAACAAGCTGGTGGAGGCGCAGCGCCTGGCGCAGCGCACGCAGTTCGACCTGGAGATGATGGCCGAGGTCGGTTACTGCAACGGCATCGAGAACTACTCCCGGCACCTGACCGGCAAGAATGCCGGCGAGCCGCCACCGACCCTGTTCGACTACCTGCCGCCGGATGCGCTGCTGGTGATCGACGAATCGCATGTGACCATTCCGCAGATCGGCGCCATGTTCAAGGGGGACCGCTCGCGCAAGGAAACCCTGGTTGAGTTCGGTTTCCGCCTGCCGTCGGCGCTGGACAACCGCCCGCTGCGCTTCGAGGAATGGGAGGAGCGCTGCCCGCGCAGCATCTACGTGTCGGCCACGCCCGGGCCCTATGAACTGCGTGAAGCCGGTGACGAGATCACCGAACTGGTGGTGCGCCCGACTGGCCTGATCGACCCGGTGGTGGAGATCAGGCCGGTCGGTACCCAGGTCGACGACCTGATGAGCGAGGCCAACGCGCGCATCAAGGCGGGCGACCGCGTGCTGGTCACCACGCTGACCAAGCGCATGGCTGAAAACCTCACCGAGTACCTCACCGAACACGGTATCCGCGTGCGCTACCTGCACTCGGACGTGGATACGGTCGAGCGCGTGGAGATCATCCGCGACCTGCGCCTGGGCAAGTTCGACGTGCTGGTCGGCATCAACCTGCTGCGCGAAGGCCTGGACATGCCCGAGGTATCGCTGGTGGCGATCCTCGATGCCGACAAGGAAGGCTTCCTGCGCTCCACCGGCTCGCTGATCCAGACCATCGGCCGCGCCGCACGCAACGTGCGTGGCAAGGCGATCCTGTACGCCGACAAGATCACCCGCTCGATGCAGGCGGCGATCGATGAGACCGACCGGCGCCGTGCCAAGCAGGTCGAGTACAACGAAGAACATGGCATCGTGCCGCGCTCGGTGGCGCGCCCGATCGTCGATGTCCTTGAAGGCGCGCGTTCGGATGCCGCCGAGAAGGAAGCCAAGAAGGGTAAGGGCAAGGGCCGGGCGGGTGTGGCCGAAGAAGCGGCCGACTATCGTTCGCTGTCTCCGGCGCAGCTGGCGACCCGTCTCAAGGCGCTGGAACAGCAGATGTACCAGCACGCCAAGGACCTGGAATTCGAGGATGCCGCACGGGTGCGTGACCAGATCCGGCAGCTGAAGGAAGCCAGCCTGGGCTGAACGTGGCAGTGCAGCATCATCTTCACAAAAGTATTGCGCTTCACGGCCCGCATCCGTAATATACGCGGCCTGCACCGACGCAATCGCGGAAATGCAGAAGCAAAACGGGCGGTTAGCTCAGCGGTAGAGCACTACCTTGACATGGTAGGGGTCACAGGTTCGAACCCTGTACCGCCCACCACGAAACCCTCGGAAGAGGGTTGTCGTGAACTGCAAAGCCCGGCCCTGGCGCCGGGTTTTTACGTAGCAAGGCCAGCCTTCGGGCGGCAAGAACACGATGGGCGGTTAGCTCAGCGGTAGAGCACTACCTTGACATGGTAGGGGTCACAGGTTCGAACCCTGTACCGCCCACCACCTGCTCCCGGCGTTGCCGGTGAAGCGGTGGAAACGATGAAAGCCGGCCCCGGGGCCGGCTTTTTTCGTTCCGGCGAGCCTGGCGTTCCCGCGAAGCTGCATCCGTGCCGGTTCATTGGCATGAAATCAGTGGGTAATGCTGATCGAACGCTGGATGCGCCACTGGCCGTCGACGCGTTCCCACAGCTGCGCCACACGTACCGGGGCCAGTGCCGGATGAGGGCTGGCGCCAGTGTCGTCTGGCGATTGCTGGCTGCCCAGCCGCAGCACGCGGTCCTGGCGCAGGTGATAGAGCTGAAGGGGCTGCGCTTCATGCATGGCCTGCCGATCCTCGGTGCGCAGGATCTGGCTGCGCAGGGCATCCTCGGTGGGCCCGCAGCCGTCGCCGAACAGGCTGGAGAACAGCAGGATCAGGGCAAGCATCGGCATGGCACGGTGCTCCAGCGGGAAAGTGCGTGCAGGCTGGCAGGGTCGGCCGGGCATCGCAGCCGGCCTGCGACGAAGGCGGGAATTGGGCCGCCAAAGGCAGGCAGATGGCGATGAATCCGGGCCGCGCAGGCGTAGACTCGGCGCTGCTGCGCAAACGCGCCATTACTGCAAGGAGCTGCCGCATGAGTGATCACGTCCCGGTGTCCAGGCCCAACCCGCTCCTGGAACGCCTGTTCGGCGGCAACATGCTGGAAGGCACGTTCAAGGCAGTGATCTGGGTCGCAATCCTGAGCGCGCTGCTGGCGTGGACCACGCTGCGCTGAATGACGCTGCCGCGCCAGGCCTGCCGGGTGGCGGGTCCTGCTGACCCGATCACTCCCGCTGCCGCCGGTGCGGCGGCAGTGCCTGTGCGGGTGCTGTCAGGCGCTGAAGGCCTGGCGCAGGCTGCGCAGGGTGGCCTGGCGATGTTCCCTGGCCGTTGGCTCGCCCATTTCCAGCTCCTGCAGGCGCAGTCCGACCAGAGTCATCGCCAACGCATAGCCGCGTGCCGCGTCGGCAACGCGTGACAGGCTCACTGCACGGCGGGCCAGTGCATTCACATGTTCAAGGTCGGGCATCAGTCCCAGATAGGCGCGTTCTGCGCTGTCCAGGTCCGGTGCACGCAGGATCGCGTGGGCTTCTGCGGTGGGGGAGACGGAGGCCATGGGGGTCCTTGTCAGGGGCAGCGACAGCATCGTTCGGCCACATTGCGGGTGATGGCTGCGAATGCTGAAGGGGCAACATTGTCAGAACATTGCGCCTGCAACCGCTGGCATGCATGGGCGCAAAACCATGGCCCCAGGCACTATGATCGGCAGCGTTTCCGGTAGACGAGTTCCTGATGCGCATCCTCCTGGTCGAAGACGATCCTGATCTGTCCCGCGCCCTGCAATCGGGTCTGGAGCGGCAGGGCGTGGTCGCCGATGTGGTCGGCAGCCTGGCCGAGGCCGCGCTCGCGTTGCGCGAACCGGTGCACCAGCTGCTGCTGCTCGATCGCCAGCTGCCCGATGGCGATGGTGCTGGATTCGTCGCGTCGGCGCGTGCGCTGCGGCCGAACCTGGCGGTGATCATGCTCACCGCCAAGGGCACGCTGTCGGACAAGGTCGAAGGCCTGGACGTCGGTGCCGATGACTATCTGGTCAAGCCGGTGGCGATCGAGGAGCTGATGGCACGCATCCGCGCGGTATCGCGCAGGCCTTCGGCGATGGTGACGCCGAGCCTGCGGCTGGGGCGGCTCGAGTTCGATTTCGAATCGCTGCAGGCACAGGTGGAGGGCCAGCCCTTGGCATTGCCACGTCGGCAGGTGCTGGTGCTGCAGGCGTTGGCGATGCGGCAGGGCCGCACGGTGACCCGCAGTGCCCTGGAGGCTGCAGTGTACGGGTTCGATGATGAGATCCAGTCCAATGCGCTCGATGCGCATATCTCCAAGCTGCGCAAAGCGCTGCAGCAGGCCGGGGCGGGGGTGGAGATCCACGTGATCCGGGGCGTCGGCTACCTGCTGGCGGAGGCCTGAGATGGCCCGTCCGATCCGTTCGATCACCCTTGGCCTGGCTTGGCGCCTGTTCCTGGCACAGGCCTTCACCGTACTGTTCGCGGTGGTCGCGTTGATCCTGACCTGGGGTGACAAGGACTCCTGGGGCATGGACATGTTCGTTGCCGAGGCGGTGGCCAAGGCGGTGCACAGCGAAGGTGGCCGCCTGGTGCTGGACCAGGCGCGCTGGGACAAGCTCGATGCCAACGCCGGGGGAAATCTCTGGTTCGCCGCGGTGGATGACAAGGGCATGTGGCTCGAGCGCGGCACCATCCCAGCCATCCACGCGCCGATGCTGGCGCGGCTGCCGACCGTGGGCGCCACGGAACTGGGCTCGCTGGTGCCCCCCTACCTGGACGTGGCGCGGGTGATGATCCGCAACGAGGACGGGCGCCGCATCACCGTGATGGTCGGTGGCGCGCCCAAGGGCGGGCTGCTGGATGGCGCGTTGATGGTGCTGCGCCTGATCGGCCTGTGGTTCTTCCTGCCACTGATCGTGGTCACCCTGCTGGTGATGCCGACCGTGATCCACCGTGCCATGCGCGGCGTGCGCCGTTCTGCGCAGCAGGCCAAGGAACTGGATATCGGCCAGCCCGGTGCGCGGCTGGATGCGCGGCTGGTCTCCACGGAAGTGGCGCCGCTGGTGGAAGCGTTCAACGATGCCATCGACAAGGTGCAGCAGGGCTACGCCGCGCGCGACAAGTTCCTCGCCGACGCGGCGCACGAGCTGCGCGTGCCGATCGCCGTGGTGCAGGCGCGCCTGGCGCAGCTGCCACAGGGTGAGCTGAAATCGCAGTTGCTGACCGACGTGGCGCGGCTGGGCAATGTTGCCGAGCACCTGCTCGATCTGCAGCGCCTTGACCGCAATGTCGGCGCATTGCAGCGGCTGGACCTGGCGCTGCTGGTGCGTGAGGCCGCCGCGGACCTGGCGCCGTTGGTGGTCGGCGCCGGCTATGGATTCGAAGTGGACGCGCCGGAATCGCCGGTGTGGATCCACGGCGACAGTCTGGCGCTGGGGCGGGTGATTGCCAACCTGGTGCACAACGCGATCGTGCATGGTGGTGGCCGTGGCACCATCTGCGTGCGGTTGGATGCGCGTGGCTTGCTGGAAGTCAGCGATCAGGGCGCGGGCATTCCAGTGGGCGACCGCGAGGCGATCTTCGAGCCGTTCCATCGCCTGCGCGCGGCGGGCAGCGGCAGTGGCCTGGGCCTGCATCTGGTGAAGGAGATCGTGCAGCACCACGGTGGCTCGGTCAGTGTCGGTGAGGCTGCGGGAGGCGGCGCAAGCTTCCGGGTCAATTTCCATCGCGGCAGCGTCCGGCGCTGACGCGTTTGCGGGGCAAGTCCCGATAGGCAACCTGCCGCCGGTAGCGGCAGGCTGGACCCATGGCCGTCGAGCGTTCCCCGTCTCCCTTGCTGGGCAGTGGCGCCGCTGCGGCGCTGACACTGGGGGCGCTGGCCTGCGTGCAGCTGCCACAGCTGCCGCCGCTGTGGGGCTGCATGGTGATGATCGTGCTTGGCATGGCAGGGTGGGGCCTGCGTTGGCGGGGGCGCCTGCCCGCGGTCGTGCTGCTGGGCGCCGGATGGACGGCGATGCACGGACACTGGGCAATGCAGGAACAGCTGCCGCCAGGCCAGCCAGCACGGGATGTGGTGGTCAGTGGACGGGTCATCGATCTGCCGGACCATGGAGCCGCGCACACCCGCTTCCTGCTGCAGGTCAGCGAGAGCAGCGAACTGCCATCGCTGCGCGGCAAGCGCCTGCAGGTCACCTGGAACGATGCCTGGCGTGCCGCTGACGCCACCGACGCCGGGCGTGGGCGCCATCAGGTCCTGGCCGGCGCGCAGTGGCATCTGGCCCTGCGCGTGCGGGCGCCGCGTTCGCGGATCAATCCCGGTGGTTTCGACGGTGAACGCCATGCGCTGCTGCGCGGCGTGTCCGGCAACGGCACGGTTCGGGCGCCGACCAGCGCGCGTGAGCTTCAGGCCGCGCATGGCCTGCCGGCGTGGCGTGAACGCACCAGCGCCGCCATCGCCGCGCAGGTGGCCCATCCAGCTGCGCGCTTCGTGCAGGCGCTTGCCCTGGGCGATACACGTGGCCTGTCCGACGCCGATTGGGATCAGTTGCGGGCGCTGGGCCTGACCCATCTGGTGGCCATTTCCGGGTTCCATGTCGGGGTGGTGGCGGGACTGGGGGCGTTGCTGTGCCGAGGGCTGTGGTGGCTGTGCCCGCTGCTGGGCCGGCATTGGCCACGCCCCCAGGCGGCGGCCTGCGCCGCGGCCCTGTCCGCAGCGGGCTATGCGGTGCTGGCCGGCGGTGAATTGCCGACCGTGCGCACCGCACTGATGATCGGGCTGGTGGCGCTGGCGCGTAGCGGGCGGCGCCCACTGGGTCTCGTGCAGGGGCTTGCACTGGCGGCGCTGGCGCTGCTGCTGCCGGCGCCCCTGTCAGTGCTGTCCGCGGGCTTCTGGCTCAGCTTCGGCGGCGTCCTGTGGCTGGTCTGGTGCCTGCCGCAGGGACGTCCGCGAGGCGTGGTCGCCAACCTGCGCGGGTTCCTGGCCGCACAAGGGGTGGCCAGCGTCGGCCTGTTGCCGCTGGGCATCGCCTTGTTCGGCGGCACCGCCTGGCTGGGGCCGCTGGTGAACCTGCCGGTCATCCCGTGGTGGACATTGCTGGTGGTGCCCTTGTCGCTGCTGGGCACCGCCCTGCAGGTGCTGCATGACGGCGCCGGATGCTGGGCGTGGCGTGCAGCGGCGTGGTTGTTCGAAATCAGCTGGCAGGCCCTGCAGCCATTGGCGGCGCATCCACAGGCGATGTGGTGGTTGGCCGAGGCACCGGCCTGGGCAGTGCCGGCGGCGCTGCTGGGCGTGTTCTGGTGGCTGCTGCCACGCGGTGCCGGGGGCGGGCTGGCTGGCCTCCTGCTGTGCCTGCCGCTGCTATGGCCATTGCGCGAGCGGCCGGCCGAGGGGGAGCTGGAGCTGCTGGTGCACGACGTCGGGCAGGGCACGGCGGTGTTGCTGCGTACCGCGCGGCATGCGCTCTGGTACGACGTGGGACCGCCGATCGGGGGTGAGGGCAGTGAGCGGGTCCTGGTTCCGTCATTGCGAGCGCTGGGGCAGGCACGGCCCGACCGCGTGCTGATCAGTCACGACGATCTCGATCATGCCGGCAACCTGCCGAGCCTGCGCCTTCAGTTGCCGGAGCTGCCCCTGTTGGCGCCGCCGGGCAGCGCGATCGCCGGGGCCGGGCGCTGCCAGCGCGGCCTGCGCTGGCGCTGGGACGGCGTCGACTTCCAGGTGCTGCACCCGGATGCCGGCAGCCAGCGGGCTGAAAACGAGGACAGCTGCGTGCTGCGCGTGGCCAGCGCGCATGGTGGGGTCCTGTTGCCCGGGGACATCGGCCGCCCGGCCGAACAGGCGCTGCTGCGGGCGTCTCCGGCGGCGCTGAAGGCGGATGTGGTGCTGGTGCCGCACCATGGCAGCGGCACCAGCTCCAGCGCGCCCTGGGTGGCGGCGGTGTCAGCCCGGCTGGCGCTGGTTTCGGCCGGGCACCAGAACCGCTTCGGCCACCCGCGCCGGGACGTGGTCCGGCGCTGGCAGGCGCAGGGAGCCGAGGTGGTGTCCACTGCGGAGTCCGGGGCGATCCGCGTATGGCTTGGCGCACAAGGGCTGCAGCTGCGTGAACAGCGTATCCATGCATCCCGGTGGTGGGATGCCGCTGGGCGGGCGCGGTCGGCTGTTATCCTATCGCCGATCAAACAAGCGGCCGTTGGGCCGGAGGGTTGAAACGTGTGGGAACTGGTCAAGGCCGGTGGCTGGCCGATGGTGCCGCTGCTGCTGTTGGGCGTACTGGCTTTGGCGATCATCCTGGAGCGTTTCTGGTCCCTGCGGCGGACTGAAGTGCTGCCGCCCGGCCTCGGCCAGGAAGTGCGCAACTGGGCCGCACGCGGCAAGCTTGACCCGGCGCACCTGCAGACCCTGCGTGCCAACTCGCCGCTGGGGGCATTGCTGGCGGCCGCGCTGGAAGCCCGCAATCGTCCGCGCGACCAGATCCGCGAGCGCATCGAGGACACCGGCCGCCACCTGGTGCACCGCATGGAACGTTTCCTCAACGCTCTGGGCACGATTGCCTCGGCCGGCCCGCTGCTGGGCCTGCTGGGCACGGTGATCGGCATGATCCAGATGTTCCTGGGCATCCTCGACCATGGGGTGGGCGACGTGAACCAGCTGGCCGGCGGTATCGGCAAGGCGCTGGTGTGCACCGCCACGGGCATGATCGTGGCCATTCCGGCACTGATGTTCCATCGCTACTTCAAGGGCCGCATCCACGGCTACGTGGTGGAAATGGAGCAGGAAGCCAGTGCCCTGCTGGACACACTCGACGGTCGCCCCGGGGTGATGAACCCGGTCGCGCCGGCGCGACCGGCCAACGCCGCTGCGGCGAAGGCCTGATCGATGCGTATCGGCAATGACCGCTCCCAGGATGAACCGCATATCGATCTGGTCCCGCTGATCGACGTCATCCTGGTGCTGATCATCTTCTTCGTGGTCACCACCACCTTCGATGCGCGCTCGACGCTGCAGGTGCAGCTGCCGACCGCCAGCCAGCAGCCCAACAACGAGCCGCCGCGTTCGCTCAGCGTGCTGATCAACGCCGAAGGCCGCTATTTCATCAATGACCAGGAAGTGCTGCGCAGCGACGTCGAGTCGGTCAAGCAGACCATCGCGTCCGTGGCCGGCAGTGACCGTAGCCAGCCCGTGCTGCTGCGCGCCGACGCACGCACTCCCTACCAGGCCGTGGTGACCGCGCAGGACGCGCTCGGTCAACTCGGTTTCCGTCGTATCGCCATTGCAACTGCGCCAGAGGTGCGTCCATGAGTTCCCATCACGCGCCGGTGTGGCCGATCTACAAACGTCTGCTGGGCTACACCCGCACCTACTGGGTGTTCATGGTGGGCGCGGTCATCGCCATGGTGGTCGAGGCCCTGGCCGGCTACCACTTCACCAAGCTGATGGAGCCGCTGGTCAACGAAGGTTTCGTCGACCCGCAGCCGCGCGCGGCCGTGGTGCTGCCGCTGACCATCCTCGGCCTGTTCCTGATGCGCAGCGTGGCCACCTGGGTCAGTGATTACACGCTGGCCAAGACTGGTCGCAGCGTGGTCCGCGACCTGCGTGAGCAGGTGCTGCAGAAGTACCTGCACCTGCCGTCGTCGCACTTCGATACCGAAGCGACGCCGGTGATGGTCAGCCGCCTGAACTTCGATACCGAGCAGGTCACCCAGGCCAGCGCCGACGCGCTGAAGACCGTGGTGGCCGACACCCTCACCATCATCGCGATGCTGGCGGTGATGCTGCAGATGAGTGTCAAGGTCACCCTGGCGATGCTGCTGGTGGTGCCGCTGATCGGTGGCATCGTGTCCTACGTGGGCAAGCGCTACCGGCGCATCAGCCGTGGCATCCAGGACGGCATGGGCACCATGGCGCAGACTGCCGAGCAGTCGCTGGCCGCGCAGCAGGAAGTGAAGGTGCACGGCACCCAGCAGCATGAGATCTCGCGCTACTCGCGCCTGGCCAACCGCATGCTGGCGCTGAACATGAAGGTCGAGGTCACCCGCGCCGCCGCCTCCAGCGTGGTGCAGTTCCTGGCTGCACTGGCGCTGGCGGTGATCGTCTGGGTGTCGACCCGCGAAGCCCTGGCGGGCCGGCTCAATGCCGGCCAGTTCATGGGCCTGATGACATCGATGATGGCCATCATTCCATCGCTGCGCCGCCTGACCAGCGTACAGACGTCGATTTCGCGCGGCGTGTCCGCTGCCGAGCGCCTGTTCGGCATCCTCGACATGCCAGTGGAGCGCGACCAGGGGCAGCGACGCGTGCAGCGCGTGCGGGGCGAACTGGCGTTCGACCACGTCATGCTGCGTTACCGCGAGGACAGCGGCATCGCCCTGGACGACATCAGCTTCGTTGCCAGGCCAGGCACTGTGACGGCCATTGTTGGCCGTTCCGGCAGTGGCAAGACCAGCCTGATCCGGCTGGTGCCACGCTTCTACGAGCCCAGCGGCGGTGTCATCACCCTCGACGGCGTGGCACTGGACGACTACCCGCTGGCCGACCTGCGCCGGCAGGTGGCAATGGTCGGGCAGAAGGTCATGCTGTTCGATGACACCATCGCCGCCAACATCGCCTATGGCATGGAAGCGACCGACGAGCAGATCCGCGCGGCGGCCGAGGCCGCCAACGCGTGGGAGTTCATCGCACGCATGCCGCAGCAGCTGCAGACCCCGGTGGGCGAGAACGGCGCGCTGCTGTCCGGTGGCCAGCGCCAGCGCCTGGCGATTGCCCGCGCGATCCTGCGCGACGCCCCGATCCTGATCCTCGACGAAGCCACTGCGGCGCTGGACAACGAATCCGAGCGCCTGGTGCAGGACGCGCTGCAGCGCCTGATGCCGGAGCGCACCACGCTGGTCATCGCGCACCGGCTGTCGACCATCGAGCATGCCGACCAGGTACTGGTCATGGATCACGGCCGCATCGTTGAACGCGGCACGCACAAGGAGCTGCTCGAACTGGGCGGCCTGTACCAGCATCTGCACAGCATGCAGTTCCGCGAAAGGCAGGACTGATGGCCGGCAAGGGCGCCCAGACCCCGCCGTACTGGTATGACGGCACCCCGGTTCCGTGGGCGATGCGCCTGCTGGCGCCGCTGTACGCAGGTGTCACCGCACTGCGCCGGCGCGCCTATCGGCGTGGCTGGCGCAAGCGCCACTCGCTGCCGGTGCCGGTCATCGTGGTCGGCAACATCACCGCCGGTGGTACCGGCAAGACGCCGCTGACGATTGCCCTGGTCGAACGCCTGCGTGCGGCCGGCTGGAAGCCGGGCGTGGCCAGCCGCGGCTATGGTCGCGAAGACGCCGACAAGCCGCTGTGGGTGCAGGCCGACACGCCAACCGCGAAAGGCGGTGACGAGCCGGTGCTGATCGCCTGGAAGACCGGCGTGCCGGTGCGCGTGGACAGTGATCGGGTTGCTGCGGGCAAGGCGCTGATCGAGGCCGGCTGCGATGTGATCGTCTGCGACGACGGTTTGCAGCACTACCGGCTGGCGCGCGACATCGAGATCGAAGTGGTCGATGCCCAGCGTCGCTATGGCAATGGCCGGATGATTCCGGCCGGGCCGTTGCGCGAGCCGGTCAGCCGCGCCAGCGAGTGCGATTTCCGCGTGGTCAACCTCGGCCAGGCCGATGAGGGGACCGCGGCACAGGCCTGTGGCTTCGGTCAGTGGCCAATGGCCCTGCACATCGACAGTGCGCAGCCGCTGGCCGGTGGCCGCGCGCGCCCGCTGGCGTACTTCAAGGGCCAGCGCGTGCACGCGGTGGCCGGCATCGCCCATCCACAGCGCTTCTTCGACATGCTGCGCGCGCGCGGGATCGGCGTGGTGCCGCATGCATTCGCCGACCACCAGGCCTACCAGCCGCAGGACTTGTCCTTCGGCAGCCAGCTGCCGGTACTGATGACCGAAAAGGATGCGGTGAAATGCCGGGCGTTCGGCAACGACTGGCACTACGCGGTTCCGCTGCGCGCCGAGTTGCCCGCCGCGTTCTGGGTGGCGCTGACCGATCGCCTGGACAAGCTGCGACCGAACTGAGCGGCGCCGCGGCGCTTGCATTCACGCGCCGCTGGCCGCATTCCCGTTGTAACGAGCCTGCCGAGAACCGCCCGCATGACCGAATTCGTCGTCGCCATTCCGGCCCGCTTTGCCGCCTCGCGGCTGCCGGGCAAGCCGTTGCGCCCGCTGGGCGGTGAGCCGCTGGTGCTGCATGTGGCGCGCCGCGCGCTGCAGGCCGGTGCCCGCGAGGTCTGGGTGGCGACCGACGACCAACGCATTTCCGATGCACTGTCCGGGTTGGCCGAGGTGAAGGTGGCGATGACCGCGACCACGCATGCCTCGGGCACCGATCGCCTGGCCGAGTGCGCACGCATTGCCGGCTGGGCCGATGACACGGTGGTGGTCAACCTGCAGGGCGACGAACCGTTCGCGCCGGCGACCGGCATCCGCGCGGTGGCAGATGCGTTGGTCGCTGGCACTGCGCCGATGTCGACTCTTGCCACGACCGTCGAGGACGCACACACCCTGTTCGACGCGAACGTCGTGAAGCTGGTGCGCAACGTGCGCAACGAGGCGATGTACTTCAGCCGCGCGCCGATCGCCTGGCACCGCGACGGCTTCGCACGCAGCCGCGACACGTTGCCGGCCGGTCACCACTGGCTGCGCCACATCGGCATCTATGGCTATCGCGCCGGCTTCCTGCAGCAGTTCGCGGCGATGCCGCCGGGCCAGCTGGAGCAGGTCGAATCGCTGGAGCAGCTGCGCGTGCTGGAAGCGGGCTACCCGATCAGCGTGGCGATCTCGCCCGAGCCGTTCCCGCCGGGCATCGATACGCCCGAGGACCTGGAGCGCGCCGAAGCGTTGCTGCAGACGATGGCCGCGCGATGAGGCTGCTGGTCGTCTGCCTCGGCAACATCTGCCGTTCGCCGATGGCCGAAGGGGCGCTGCGCGCACGCCTGGATGCCTCGCCGCTGGCCGGGCGGGTGCAGGTCGATTCGGCCGGCACGGGCGACTGGCACGTGGGCGAGCCGCCGGACCGCCGCGCGATCGCCTGCGCGGCCGGACACGGCGTGGACATCGGCGGCCTGCGCGCACGTCAGCTGCAGGCCGTGGATTTCGACCGTTTCGACTGGATCCTGTGTGCCGACGAGACCAACCTGCGTGATGCCGGGCGCCTGGCGTCGGCGGCCCAGCGTGAACGGCTGGCGTTGTACCTGCCCTGGTCCGGCGGGCAGGGGCGGGTAGCCATCCCTGACCCCTACACCGGCGGCAGCGATCATTTCGAACAGGTCTGGTCGCTGGTCGACGATGCTGCAAAACGTGCGGTGGCACGACTGTTGCATGACGCCGACTCCGGCATAATCAGGTCATGAACGTCCAGCCCGTCCCGGACCTGCCCGAATTCGCCACCTGGCTCAATGCCACCCCCTGCACCCTGACCGAACTGCGCGGCCGGCCGGTCGCGCTGCTGTTCGTCAATGCGGCCTCCGCCTGGAGTGCGCAACGCCTGGCCGAGTTCGGCCAATGGCTGTCGCGCCACCCGGGCAAGCTGCAGCCGCTGGTGCTGCAGGTGCCGCGTTTTGATTTCGAACGCGATGCCACGGCCGCACTGAAGCTGCTGCGCCGTCAGGGCCTGACCATGCCCGTGCTGCTCGATGCCGACTGGGATGGCTGGCGCCGCTTCGGCGTTACCGCCTGGCCGACCATGGTGCTGCTGGACGCACAGGGCCGCGAACAGCAACGGCTGGTCGGGCAGGGCGCGCCCGGTGAACTGGAGCGCGCCTTGAACGCGCTGTGCCAGGGTGCACCTTCGGCGCCGCCGCGCGGCGGCAGCGAACTGCATCCGGAACCGCGCCAGGCCCTGCGCTTCCCGCAGGGGCTGGCGGTCAGCACCGAACGCCTGTACATCGCCGACAGCGGCCATCACCGCATTCTCGAATGCAGCCATGGCGGACGCATCCTGCGCCAGTTCGGCCTCGGCACCGCCGATTTCATGGACGGCAACCTCGCCGAAGCGGCATTCCACCGCCCGCAGGCGCTGGTGCTGGAGCGCGATTCGCTGTACGTCGCCGACACCGGCAACCACGCGGTGCGCCGTATCAACCTGCTGACCGGCATCGTCGACACGTTGTGCGGCAACGGGCGACCCGGTGCGCCGGTGGAAGGCCCGGTCGCGCAGGCGCGGCAGGTCTCGCTGGACCATCCGATTGGCCTGGCCATCGCCGACAACCAGCTGCACATCGCGATGGCCGGCGACAACCGCATCTGGAGCTACCACCTGGGCCAGCGCAGCCTGCAATGGCGCGCCGGTAGTGGTTCCATCGACGAGCGTGATGGCAGTGGCCATCTGGCTGCCTTCGCGCAACCGACCGCGCTGGCCGTGGTGCAGCAGGTGCTGTACGTCGCCGATGCGTTGGGATCCTCGATCCGTGCACTGCAACTGCGTGGTGACCTGGTGCAGACCCTGGTCGGGCAGGGGCCGTGGCGCTTCGGCAGTGAAGACGGCCCGCGCGCGCAGGCCAGCCTGCAGTTCCCGCAGGCGATCGCACTGGGCGCGGACGCCCCGCTGCTGTGGATCGCCGACACCGGCAACGGTCGCCTGCGCACGCTGCGCCTGGGCGGCGGTGAACTGACCACCCAGCCGCTGCCGCGCCGCCTGCATGGCCCGGCTGGACTGGCCGTGGGCGCAGGTGCGGTGTGGATCGCCGAGACCGACGCCCACGCCGTGCTGCGATTCGACCCCGACAGCGGCGTGCTCAGCGAAGTCCCGATCAGCGAATGACCGACGTTCCCGCCCCGGCCTTCGACGGCAAGGCCTTCGCGGCCCAGCTCAGCACTGCCCCCGGCGTGTACCGCATGTACGCGGCCGACGACACCCTGCTGTACGTGGGCAAGGCGCGCGCGCTGCGCAACCGCGTCGGCAGCTATTTCAACGGCAGCCCGAAGAACGCGCGGATCATGTCGATGATCTCGCAGATCACGCGCATGGACGTGACCGTGACGCGCTCGGAAGCCGAGGCGCTGCTGCTGGAAAACCAGCTGATCAAGTCGCTGTCGCCGCGTTACAACGTCTCGCTGCGCGACGACAAGACCTACCCGCATGTGCTGCTGACCCGCGAGGACTGGCCGCGCATCGCCCTGCATCGTGGCCCGCGCGCCATTCCCGGCCGCTATTTCGGGCCGTATCCGGGCGTGACCGCAGTGCGCGAAACGCTGAACCTGATGCACAAGCTGTTCAAGCTGCGCAGCTGCGAAGACAGTGTGTTCCGCAACCGCTCGCGGCCGTGCCTGCAATACCAGATCGGCCGCTGCAGCGCGCCCTGCGTGGAGCTGGTGCCGGCCGCGGACTACGCCGAATCGGTGCGCCGTGCTGCGCTGTTCCTGGAAGGCAAGAGCGACGAGCTGACCCGCGAGCTGGGCGAGCAGATGCAGGCCGCCAGCGAGGCGCTGGAGTTCGAGCAGGCCGCGCGCCTGCGCGACCTGATCTCCTCGCTGCGCAGCATGCAGACGCGCCAGTACGTGGACGGCCGCGCCGCCGACCTGGACGTGCTGGCGGTGGCCATGCAGGGTTCGCAGGCCTGCGTGCTGCTGCTGGCTTTCCGCGATGGCCGCAACCTCGGCACCCGCCCGTTCTTCCCGCGTACCAACGGCGAGGAGAGTCCGGAGGAAGTGCTGGCCGCGTTCGTCTCGCAGTACTACATCGAATTCGAGCCGCCGCGCGAGATCCTGCTGGATCGCGAGATTCCCGACGCCGACCTGCTGGTCGCCGCGCTGTCCGCCTCGGCCGAGCGCAAGGTGCAGTTGAAGTGGAACGTGCGCGGCGAGCGTGCCGGCTACGTGGAGCTGGCCAGTCGCAACGCGCAGCTGACCCTGGCCACCGAGCTCAACAGCCGCAATGCGCAGCATGCGCGCAGCGATGCACTGCGCGAGATGCTGGGCCTGGCCGAGCCGGTCAAGCGGGTCGAGTGCTTCGATATCAGCCATACGCTGGGCGAGGCCACCGTGGCCTCGTGCGTGGTGTTCGACGCCGCCGGTCCGGTACGCGCGCAGTACCGCCGCTTCAACATCAGCGGCATCGAGCCGGGCGACGACTACGCCGCGATGCGTCAGGCCATCGACCGCCGCTTCCGCCGCGCGGTGGAAGAGCAGGGCGTGCTGCCGGACGTACTGCTGATCGACGGCGGTGCCGGTCAGCTGGCGCAGGCGCAGGCCGCGCTGGCCGACCTGGGCGTGGAAGGCGTGCTGCTGGTGGGCGTGGCCAAAGGCGTGGAGCGGCGCGCTGGGCATGAAGCGCTGGTGATGCCCGATGGCCGCGAGCTGCGCCCGGGCGCGGCCAACCCGGCGCTGCAGTTCATCCAGCAGGTGCGCGACGAGGCGCATCGCTTTGCCATCACCGGCCACAGGGGGCGCCGGCAGAAGGCGCGGATGACCAGCAAGCTGGAGGATATCCCCGGCATCGGGCCGCGCCGCCGCGCCAGCCTGCTCAAGCATTTTGGCGGTCTTGTGGGCCTGAAAGCCGCTGGCGAAGCGGAAATCGCCAAGGTGGAAGGCATCAATGACGCCCTCGCGGCACGTATCTACGCTAACCTGCACGGGTTGGCCACGCCTGATGCGGCCGAGTAGAGAGAGAAGCACGCAAGCATGAAGTTGACCCTGCCCACCTGGCTGACGCTGTTGCGGATCGTGATGATCCCGGTGCTGGTGCTGGTGTTCTACCTGCCCTACACCTGGACCAACTTCGCTTCGGCGGCGATCTTCGGCCTGGCCGCGATCACCGACTGGCTCGATGGCTGGATCGCACGCCGTTACCAGCTGGAGTCGGCCTTCGGTGCGTTCCTCGACCCGGTCGCGGACAAGCTGATGGTGGCAGTAGCGCTGTTCCTGATCGTGCAGGGCCATCCGACGCCGTGGATGGCGTTCTGGGCGGCAGTGATCGTCGGCCGCGAGATCGCGGTATCGGCGCTGCGAGAGTGGATGGCCGAGCTGGGCCAGCGCGCCAAGGTGCGCGTGGCGATGATCGGCAAGATCAAGACCACCGCGCAGATGGTCGCGCTGCTGTGCCTGCTGTACTCGGTGGCCCCGAGCGTGCCGGTGGAAGACATCTGGATGGGCTGGCCGGTGTTCCACATCGGCGACTGGACCCTGGCCATTGCCGCGGTGCTGACCTTGTGGTCGGGCCTGCAGTACCTGCACGCTGCCTGGCCGAGCCTGCGCGATGACGAGCGCGCCGCCCGCGAGCGTGCACGGCAGAAGAAGCTGGGCAACTGAGCCCCGGGGTCGGATCCCTTTCCGCAGGAAAGGGCTCCTGGCAGACCCGAAAAAGCGCTTGACGCCATCCTTGGAACAGGTAGAATTTCGCCTCCCAAGCGGGAATAGCTCAGTTGGTAGAGCGCAACCTTGCCAAGGTTGAGGTCGCGAGTTCGAGTCTCGTTTCCCGCTCCAGATTCAAGAAGAACGCTCCCGACAGGGGGCGTTTTTCGTTTGCCTGGCGCCTGCTTCATCCCCACTTCACCGCCACTCCTTCGCCTCGCCACGCGCCAGTTCGAAGCTGCATCTGTATTCCTCCAGAACGATGCAGCCATGCCCCAAACTCCCTCCGCCTACGACCACGATGTGGTCATCGTCGGCGCCAGCTTCGCCGGTGCCGCCTGCGCGCTGGCCGCTGCTCAATACGGCTTGCGCGTCTGCGTGCTGGAACGCAGGACCGACCCCGGCGAGCGCCTGCACACCACCGGCATCGTGGTGAAGGAAGCGATGGAGCAGACCTGGCTGGGGCGCATGCCCGAACATCTGGTGCAGCGGGTCGCCAACGTACGCCTCTATGCGCCGAACCTGCGCAGCGTATTGCTGGCCGCACCGGGCTATTACTTCCTCACCACCGATACGCCGAACGTGATGCGTTGGCTGGCCAGCGAACTGCGCGCGAACGGTGTCGACCTGCGCCTGCAGCAGTCCTTCACCGACGCTCGCCGCTGTGGTGACGGCTGGCAGGTCGAAGGGACAGGGCGCTGCGCCTATCTGGTCGGCGCAGATGGCGCACGCTCACGCGTTGCCCAGCGCACCGGGCTTGGCCAGGTGCGTGACAACCTCTACGGCGTCGAGCGTGAGTTCGCCGGCCTGCAGGTGACAGAGGGCGACGCGTTGCATTGCTTCGTCAGCAAGCGCTTTGCACCGGGCTACATCGGCTGGGTCGCGCAGAATCCAACCGGCCTGCAGGTCGGGCTGGCCCTGCGCCATGATCCGCGACAGGCGCGGCCGCCGGATATTGATGGTTTCCTTGAGTATGTGCGCGATGTGGTCGGCATCCCGCCATCTGCGCGTCCCTCGGCCACCCGCGCCGGCCTGGTGCCCTGCGGCCGACCGGATGGGCCGATCACCGGCCAACGCGTGATCCTGACTGGCGACGCGGCGGGCATCGTCTCGCCGCTCTCCGCAGGGGGCATCCACTCCTCGTGGCGGCACGGCTGGGCGGTCGGCGGGGCGATGGCCCGCCATCTGCGTGGGCAGGGGCCGGAAGCGGAACGGGTGGCGCGGCAGGTGGCGCCGGCATTCCATGGCAAGCGCCTGCTGCGCTGGGCGATGGATCATCTGCAGGCCGACTGGCCGTTCAACGCACTGCTGCACACGGCGGCCACGCGGCGCTTTGCCGAGCAGGTCTACTTCCACCGCCGTGGCCTGCGCACGTGACGCGCGCTTTGCCAATGTAATTCCAGAATTCTGTATTTATATAGCTGAATGCGCAAATAAAACACAAAATTCGGGAGTTAAATCAATTGAATGGAGTTGGGGGTTAATTCTATAATTTTGGGTGCTAAATAGCCTATATAGGGGATCATGCACGCTATGTTGGATTTAAGCCTCAGCAAGCCCAGCGAGGTCGTCAAGCGACTCTGCGGGCGCTTGCGTACAGAACGCATGGCGTTGGGCATGACACAGTCGGATCTGGCCGGGCGTGCCGGCATTGGTACCAACACCGTGTCCAACCTGGAGGCCGGGCGCAATGTTGGCTTCGAGGCGGTGGTCCGCGTGGCGATGGTCCTTGGTCGGATCAACGAGCTCGAAGGCCTGTTCCAGCCAAAGTTGGACAGCATCGAAGACATTCGGCGCTACGAAGAGGCTGCGAACCGCCTCCGGACGAAGAGGAAGCCCCGTAATGCCTGAACAGGTGAAGGTCTTCTACGAAGGGTGGGGAGAGCGATGGCACTGGGGAACGCTGATCTCCAGCATCGCCCTGACCGGTCGCCCGCTGGTCGCGTTCGAGTACAGCAACGAGGCCCGGCGAAGGGGACTGGAACTGTCTTCGTACAAGCTGCCGCTGGCCGGCCCTCCGTTGCGGCGGGATTTCCCGGACCATCAGCTGCAACTGCCCGGGCCTGTGTATGACGCGTTGCCAGACGGCTGGGGCATGCTGCTGATGGACCGCATGTTCAGGCGCCGCGGAATCAACGCAGCACGCATTGGCCCGCTCCAGCGGCTGGCCTATATCGGTGGCAACGCGATGGGGGCCATGACGTTTGAGCCCGTGGCGCCCGAAGGTGAGGCGCCGAAGGTCCATATACCGCTCGAGCAGCTTTCCGCGGAAGTGCAGCAGGTGCTCGACGGAGAAGGTGGTGAATTCCTGCAGACCTTGCTGCTGGTGGGGGGTTCGCCCCAAGGTGCAAGGCCCAAGGCCCTGGTCTATCGCGATCCGCGATCGGGCGCGTTCACCACGGCCGTCACGCCCGGCTTCGAAGCCTGGTTGATCAAGTTCCCGGCCAAAGAAGAGCATGCCGAGGTGTGCGCCATCGAAATGGTCTACGCCGAGTGCCTGCGCAGGTGTGGCATCGAGACACCGGACACGCAGTACTTCAGCCTGCCCAACGGACTGGCCGCGTTCGCCAGCAAGCGCTTTGATCGCCACGATGGGTTGCGTGTGCCGATGCAGAGTCTTGCTGCATTCACGGGCGCCAACTACCAGACGGCGGGGTCGTTGGACTATGTCAACTTCCTGCGCGCGACCCGGTTGTGCACCAATGACGTGCGGCAAATGGCCGTGGCCTTCGAACGTGCGGTCTTCAACGTTGCGTTCAACAACCGGGACGATCATCCGAAAAACTTTGCCTACATCATGTCGCCGGATGGGCAATGGCGTTTGGCTCCGGCCTACGACGTGACCTTCTGCGAAGGACCCAACGGATATCACCAGATGGACGTCATGGGGGAGGCACTGGAGATTTCCCGTGCTGACCTGCTTCGCCTTGCCGAAGAGGCAGAAGTGCAGCACGGGGACGCCAGTCTGGCGATTGGCAGCATTTGCGACGTGGCCAGCCAATTCACGGAAATCGCCAACAGCATGTACTCAAACGTTATTGCTCAAGACACCTTGATCATGATCCAGGGGCGCATCAACGAGAACGTAGCTCTGTTGCGGGAAGTCCGGCGTGGCCTGCGGACCTGAGGGCCGGGTCCAAGGGCCTGAACGCCGCCCCACAATGCGGCCGAAAATTCCTGTTGACGCCGTGCAGCAATATCGACACAATAGCGCTCCTTCGACGCAGGTCGAACGAAATCTGCGGGAATAGCTCAGTTGGTAGAGCGCAACCTTGCCAAGGTTGAGGTCGCGAGTTCGAGTCTCGTTTCCCGCTCCAGATTCAAGAAGAACGCTCCCGAAAGGGAGCGTTTTTCGTTTGTCACACCGGTTGCACCACCACCGCGCCAGCGTGCCTTGCCGGGCAGGGCGCTGCACCAGGTCCGGGCATTCTGCCGGTCGAAACCGGGGCAGCGGTTGTCCTGCGGGATGTAGACGTAGGGAACGTCATCCTCGTAGGTGAAGTGGTAGTAGTAGGTGCGGTCCTTCCCATAAAACCAGTAGTTCGACGAACCGTCGTTGATCGCATACGGCTCGAAGGTGAGGATCGAGGATTCGGCGGGAATGAAGTTGCTGCGCTCCATCAGTAGCAGCAGGGCGTTCGAGACCAGTGGGGTGGTCAGGACGAGCACGATCACACCGACAGTCGCTGTCGTGATCGAGCCAATCAGCAGCCAACGGCGAGGGTGTTTCACGGTCGTGCAGCATCGAAGCAAGGAATTGCCGCAATGTGCAATACGCCGTGAAAGTCGTCCAGTGTTCCGTACCGGGAACGCATTGAAAGCGTAGTGAAAGGCTGGGTCGGCGTTGCCTGAACCGCACGCGTGCTGTGACCTTTTTCGGACGATTTCTCCATGTTCGCTCCACAATCGCGCGGTAGCCTTCATGCTCCTTCTACACGTTGGCGGGCTGGTGGTCAGGCGTATCACTTCAGTGGCAGTGCCCAGGACAGGGCGAGGACTCTCCCTGCAGGCAGTGCTGCGCCCCGGCGCGTTGTTGGCAACCCTGGCCTTGGCGGGTTGCATGTCGGTGTCCGTCCCGGACCTGCCTGATCGCACACCCAGCGCCTGGACCCAGGTGCCGCAGGGGCAGGGTGTGGCGGTGGACGCCAGGCAGTGGTGGAAGGTGCTGGCCGACCCGGCGCTGGACGGACTGGTGGACCAGGCCATCGCAGGCAACCTTGATCTGCAGCAGGCCACGTTGCGCCTGCAGGCAGTGCGGATCGTCGCCGGCGCCTCGGATTCGCGCTTCCTGCCGGAGATCTCGGCCAGCGCCAAGCAGGTACAGGACGCCGCCGCGGTCGACACCTATTTCCATGCAGGCATCGAAGCGATCTGGGACCTGGGGCTGTTCGGCGCCGCCGAGAGCGCGCAGCTGAGCGCGCAGGCCTCGACCGGCAATGCCGAGGCGCTGCGCAATGCCGCACAGGTGGCGGTGATTGCCGACGTGGTGCGCAGCTATCTGGACCTTACCGTGGCACAGGCCCAGCAGGACCTGCTGGCCCGGCAGCAGGCTGTGGACGACCGCGGCGAACAGCTGGCGCTGGTCCGTCAGCGGCTGCGTCTGGATGAGCCGGGCGAGCTGCAACGGCTGCGCGCGCGGCAGGCGGCCACCCGTGCGGCCATCGCGCAGGCGCGGGAAAACGCCGACAACGCCGCCCGTGCGCTGGCATTGCTGCTGGGCCGCGAGCGTCCGGATCCGGCCTGGCACGCCTACCGCACCCCGCCGACGCTGGGTGCGTTCACGCTGCAGCAGGTCCCTGCGGATCTGCTGCGCCACCGCCCGCAGATTCTGCTGGCCGAATCAGAGGTGATGCAGGCAGCGGCCAGCAAGGGTTCGGCGCGCGCTGCAATGTATCCGCGGATCAGCCTTGGCGGCTCCATCCTGTACGCGTACAACCTCACCCAGAACGCCCGCTCCAATTCCGATTCGAGCCCGTCGATCGGCCCGTACATCGATATTCCGCTGTGGGACTGGGGCCAGCGTCGCGCGCGGTTCCATGCCGACGAGAAGCAACTGGACGCCGCCTTGCTCGGCTACCGCAAGGCCGTGCTGGAAGGCGTGAGCGAAGTGGAAGGTGCACTGGGTAGCCTGGCGCGCCAGGACAGCAGCATCCAATCGCTGCGTGCGGCCAATGATGCCGCCAACCAGCAGGTCAAGCGGCAGGCGCGGCAGGTGCAGCTGGGCCTGTCCAGCGAATTCGACGGGCTGGATACGCAACGCGCCGCACTCGCCTCGCAGGCCGACCTGATCGCTGCGCAGGGCGCGCGCGTGCTGGCCTTTGCATCGCTGTACCGCGCCCTCGGCGGTGCCCCGCTGCCTGCCGAGGGTGAGGGCGAACCGCAATGATCGCACTCGCGCGCAAGACCCTGGCCTATGAGTGGCGCCGTTTCCTGCCGGTGGTGCTGGCGATGTGTTTCGCCGGTGTACTGTTGATCGTGCAGGCGGCACTGGTGCTGGGCATCTTCGGTACCGCCGCGATCTACGTGAAGGCATCCTCGGCCGATCTCTGGGCCGGTTTTCCCGGCACCCAGAGCGTCAACTACGGTCATGCGATCAGCGCCGATGTGGAAAGCCACCTGCGCATGGACCCGGATGTTACCCGCGTCGAACCCTACGAGTGGGTCGACGGCGAATGGCGGTCCGGCGCGCAGGGCACCGGCAATGTGTCGGTGTACCTGTCCGGCATCTCCACCCGGGACGACGCGATGATGTTCGCGCGCATCCTGCCTGCGAACCTGCGCGCGCAGCTGCGCGAGCCGGGTGCGGTGATCGTCGACAGCGCCGATCTGGATACGCTGGGCGTGGACCTGCAGAACAACCGTGCCTGGATCAATGGCAAGGCGGTGCGCGTGGTCGCCGCACAACCGGGACTGCGCGGCCTCGGTGGCGTCAACGTTCTGGCCTCGCTGGACACCGCGCGCGCCATCGCCGGCACTGACCCGCACGAGGGCAGCACCTATTTCGTGGCGGGCCTGCGCTCGCCGGACCTGGCCGACCGCGTGCGTGACCGCTTGGCCGCGTCGATGGGCCAGGCCACACCGGTCGAGTTCTGGACCGCGCCGGCGTTCGCCAGCCGTTCGCAGCAGTATTGGCTGTTCGATACCGGCGCAGGGATCGCCGTGTTGTTCATGGCCGTCATCGTCTGCTTCGTCGGTGCGGTGATCACCAACCAGTCGTTCGCCTCGGTGGTGGCCGGCTCGGTACGCGAGTACGCCACGCTCAATGCACTCGGTGCAGGCCGCTATGCGCTGGCGCGGGTGGTGTTCGAGCAGGCATTGCTGATCGGTGGCGTGGGCATGCTGCTGGCGGCGGCGTTCAGTACCGTGGTGCTGTTGATCGCGCAGACCCAGCGCGTGCCGGTGCAGCTGACGCCGATGGTGATCCTCGGCTGCGTGGCGCTGGTCGCGGTGATGGCCATGCTCTCCAGCATCATGGCGGTGCGCAGTGTCGTCCGCTCCGATCCATCGTTGCTGCTGCGTTGAGGACCGGCCGATGACTTCCGCACGCGCCGTCGTCCCGACCCTGGAGGCCGACGCATTGGAAAAAGGCTTCATGTCCGGTGATGTGCAGGTGCCGGTGCTGCGTGGCCTGTCGCTGGACATCTATCCTGGCGAGCTGACCCTGGTGTCGGGCCCGTCCGGCTGCGGCAAGAGCACACTGCTGTCGCTGCTGTCCGGCCTGTCCGCACCCGATGGCGGTCGCGTGCACGCGCTGGGCCAGGACGTGGGCCACATGACCCGCAGTGAAGTGGAGCGTTTCCGCCTGCACCATGTCGGGTTCGTGTTCCAGGGCTTCAACCTGTTCCCGGCACTGACTGCGTTGGAGCAGGTACAGCTGCCACTGGGCTACCGCGGCATGCGCAATCGCGAAAGCGAGCCGCTGGCCCGCAGGGCGCTGGAAGAAGTCGGCCTCAGCCACCGCAGCCACATGCGCCCGGCGCAGCTGTCCGGTGGCGAGAAACAGCGCGTGGCGGTGGCGCGTGCCTTCGCCAAGTCGCCAACGCTGATCTTCGCAGACGAACCCACCAGCGCGCTGGACGCCGAGAACGGTCAGCGCGTGATCGACATCCTGCATCGCTATGCGCGGGCGCATGGCGCGACTGTGCTGTGCGTGAGCCACGATCCGCGCCTGATCCGGCATGCCGATCGGGTGATCGCCATGGAAGACGGCATGGTCCGTGATGACCGCCGCCAGAACGAAACCGTAGAGTCCGCCCCATGACCAAGACGTCGCATCTGCTTCCCCTCAGCCTGGCCCTGTCCGCGGCACTGCTGCTCGGCGCCTGTTCCAGGGAAGCGCCTACCGTCGCATCGGCCCCCTCAGGCAAGGCGGGTACTGCCGCCGCCGGCAAGGTCGCCGTGGCACGGGGCATCATTGACATCGAAGGTGGCCTGATCGCACTGGCACCGCCGGTGGATGGCTCGATCACTGCCGCGCCGGTGAAGGAAGGCGCCACGGTGAAGAAGGGGCAGCTGCTGCTGTCGCTGGATGGCGCCCTGTTGCAGCAGGAAGTGGCAATGGCCACCGCCGATCTGGCCTTGGCCAATGACCGCCTGAAGGGCAGCCAGGCGCAGCTGCGCGAACTGGAGCGCAACGCCACCCGACTGTCCACGGGCGCCAGCGAAGGTGTGTCCTCGAACCAGCAGGCCGATGCGGCCAAACAGCAGCTGGCCGGTGTGCGTGCCGATGTCGAGGTGGCCGGTGCGCAGGTCGACCTGGCGCAGCACAAGCTGGAGCACGCGAAGCTGAGACTGCAGCAGATGTCGTTGAGCGCGCCGGAAGCCGGCACCGTGGTCGGCCAGGTGCCGGGCGTCGGTGCCTTCGTGCAGGCGGGCAAGCCGGCGATCTCGTTGCTGCCGGCGCGCCCGCTGCAGGTGCGTGCCGAGCTCAGCGCCGCCTACGCCGATGCCGTGCAGGTGGGCATGAAGGCTGCTGTCGTGCCGGACAGTGATGGTGCGGAGAACACGGGCACGTTGCCACCTGCACGCGTGGTACGCATCAGCCCGGTGTTCGCGCAGGCACGCCTTCCTGAAGATGCCGGGCGTGGCGTGGCCAAGGTGGTGGAGTGCGTGCTGGAGTTTGACGGCGAGGCCAAGGCACGCTTCGGCCAGCATGTGCGGGTGGAGTTCCGGAAGTAGGTCTCTAGCGCTGCGACGGGGGAGTCTGTGGTGACCCGCGCCGGCAGAGCGCCCGCCACGCGCTCACCGCCGACACCACGCACAGCGCCAGCAGCAGGCCCACGTCCAGCAGCAGCAACCACAGCAGGTGCATGCCTTGTACCGGCGGCTGGTGCATCGCCGACAGCATCCACGGTATCGACCACGCCAGCAGCAGCGCGAAGGCGATCAGCAGGCGCAGCCACAGGCGTTTGAGCTTCCACGGGCGCACGATCAGCGCCGCCACCACCAGTTCAACCGTGCCCAGCAACGCGAACACGATGACGGTGCTGGTCGGGTAGGGCAGCTGGGCGCCTTCCAGGCGATGCAGCAGCCAGTAGTCTGGGGTGAAGCCAGCATTGACAAGTGCGGCGATCAGCGCCAACCAGGTCAGCGCGACCAGCAACCAGAACAGGCGGACGTAGCGTCTAGGCATCGGCGGTGTCCGTGCTTGGGCGGGGCAGCGTACCCCAGTGCGGACGCCGTGACCGCATGATGTGAAGACTGTTGACGGCGTGAAGGAATTTGGACACAATAGCGCTCCTTCGACGCACGTCGAAGAATCTGCGGGAATAGCTCAGTTGGTAGAGCGCAACCTTGCCAAGGTTGAGGTCGCGAGTTCGAGTCTCGTTTCCCGCTCCAGATTCTACAGGGCCCCGGTAGGGGCCTTGTTTTTCTCCCGCCCGGGCAAGGCGGGGCACGTTGGGCCACAAGCCTTTACGCGCAGTCAGAAAAGTGAAATCGCTGGTGTGTTTTCCGGATTTCCGGTAGCATGTCGGCTTACGCGGGAATAGCTCAGTTGGTAGAGCGCAACCTTGCCAAGGTTGAGGTCGCGAGTTCGAGTCTCGTTTCCCGCTCCATGTTCCGACAGGCCCCATCTTGGGGTTTTGTCTTGTCAGGGCTACGTTCCTGGCGCGCAGTACGTTGGCCTCATGGCAGAGTGGCTATGCACCGGATTGCAAATCCGTTTACAGCGGTTCGATTCCGCTTGAGGCCTCCAATTGAAAAGCCCTGACTCCGGTCAGGGCTTTTTTGTTGGCTGCGATCACTTTCGCGCTCGCGCGATCGTTGCGCGGCTGGCGGTCAGTCATGACGGAGGCGGCGGCGCTACACTTGCCTGATGAACCAGATTGACCACTTCCGCGGCGCCTTGCTCGGCCTGGCGTGCGGCGATGCCGTCGGTACCACGCTGGAGTTCAAGCCTCGTGGCAGCTTCACCCCGATCACCGACATGGTGGGCGGTGGGCCGTTCCAGCTGCAGCCGGGGCAATGGACCGACGATACCTCCATGGCGATGTGCCTGGCCGAGAGCCTGGTGCGTTGTGACACCTTCGATGTGCACGATCAGATGAACCGCTACGCCAACTGGTACCGGCATGGGTACTGGAGTGCGACCGGCGAGTGCTTCGATATCGGTATGGCAACGCGGGCTGCCATCGACCGGTTCCTGCAGGATGGCCATCCGCTGGCGGGGAGTGACGACCCGCGCAGCGCTGGCAATGGCTCGATCATGCGTTTGGCGCCGGTGGCATTGCGCTACGCCGGGACCCCCAACCTGCAGGCCATGGCCGCGTTGAGTTCGCGAACCACGCACGCTGCGCAGGAGTGTCTGGAGGCGTGCCGCTTGCTGGTGGTCGCGCTGGAGCGGGCGTTGGCAGGTGGCACCCGCGACGGGGTGCTGGATCTCAGCAATGTTCCCGTCGAGAGCGTGCGGCTGCAGCAGATCGCGGCGGGCGGCTACCGCGGTGCCGCGCGTGAGCAGATCCGTGGCAATGGCTATGTTGTCGACAGTCTGGAAGCTGCACTCTGGTGCTTTGATCGCCACGACACCTTTGAAGCCGTCGTACTCGAGGCGGCCAATCTTGGCGAGGACGCCGACACCACGGCCGCCATTGCGGGGCAGCTGGCGGGCGCATTCCATGGTGCGCGCGGAATCCCCGGGCGGTGGTTGCAGCGGCTGGCCCTGCGTGCCGAAATCCAGGCGCTGGCCGATGCGCTGCACGCCTTGAACCAGGGCAGCGACCGCGCTGCGTGAGTCGGGTTCCCTGCCTGTGAACTGCGCCGGCAGGGCGCTCCCTGCGGCCGCCATTTCCGACGCCGCGCTGCTTCACCTGCAGCCGTTCGCCGCGCCCCGGTCGCCAGTCTCAGCCGGCCACGACATGGAAAGGCGCTATGGTCGAGTTCCACGTCTCAGGGAGCCGCAATGGCGAGCAAGGACATCACGCGTCGTTCCAGCCACGGAGCGAAACGGAAATGAGCAAAGTCACGGCAGATGTGCGCTGGTTGACCTTCCGCTTGAAGAACGGGCAATCCATTGGCCCGGATCGGCTGAAGGACGGATGGGTCATCGCCTCGGAAACCGCCCGCTGCGGGGTGCGCCGCGAGCATATCGAAGGGTCGGGCCTGGTGTATGCCCTGTACGCGCCGGCCAACCTGGCCTCACCACGGCGCGCGGAAATGCGCATGCGCGAATTCCTGATGAGCTCGGGCTACACCTTCACGATGGGCACGCTGGGCGGCTGACCTGCGCGTGGGCCGCGATTGCTCAACGCTGCGCGGCCTTCAACGCCTCGATGATCTGCGCGCCGGAGAAGCCACAATGGCCTTCGCCAACGCGCGGCAGCACCTGTGGCAGCGGACGGGCGCCGGCCCGTGCGGCCGTCTGCGGATACACCGTCTGCATGCGCGGCACGATCGTCGGGTCGTTGTTGTTGAACTGGATCACCAGCGGTCGCCTCAACGCACCGCTCAATGCCAGCTCCCTGCGGACAGCGGCCTGCGCGGCAGGCACGGCGTCGACACGTTGCACGCCGGCATTGAACGCCATGTCGTCACCGAAGCCGCTGTAAGCCACACCTCTGTTGCCCACCGGCATGCCGCCACTGCGCGTGGCCAGTTCGTGCAGGACCAGTGCATGCAGGCTGATCGTGCCGGCCAGTGCATCAGCGGACACCTGCAGCCGCTGTGCCAGCAACGCGGCATGCGAGGGGCTGCGTTGCAGCGCATTGGAGATGCCCTGGTACAGTTCGCCCTGTGGCAGCGCAGCCGCGTCGCGTGAGACCAGTCCCGCAGCCGGCAGGCCTTCGGCCTTGGCAAAGAAATAATCGAAAGCGACCAGCGTGGTCAGCAGATCACTCGCGATCTGTTCGCCACTGAGATTGGCGCCGCATAGCGACACCCCACCGGCGTAATGTTGCGGGAACCGTTCGAGGCTGGCGAGGGTCACGGCGCCGCCCATCGAAAATCCCAGCATCCAGATATGGCGCACATGCTTGAGCTCAGCCACTGCATGCCGGCGCAGGCGTTCCATGTCGGTGATCGCATCGGCCACCGCCCAGCCCTGGCTGGCATAGGCGCTCTGCGCGACGGCGTAGCCTGCCGCCAGCAGTGGCGCGGTGCCGTCATTGGCAGCCATCGGCGTAGCACGTGGCATGCCTACCGGCTCGTAGCCGTGCGCCAGCATCACCAGGTCACCGTTCCAGTCAGCCGGCACGTCCAGGCGCCACGGGGCCCTCTGCAGCTCGCCACTGAACGTGCGCGGTGATGCAGCGGGTGCGGCCATCACCTGTGTCGCAGGGAATAGCAGGGCGAGGGTGAAGGCACATCGTAGCAAGCGACACATCACGGGCATTCCATCCGGGAATCGCGTCAGCTTAGACGCCGCCAGCAGCCTGCGCGCGCTGCACTGCCGCAGGAAGGGCGGGCTGGGGGGCGCCCGCTCCCGGAGTTGATCACGTCCGCTACGGGAGGATTCCGATACGATGTGTCGCCTTGATCTCTTTCTACTTTACCCAGGGTCCCGTCATGGTCGACCGTCTCGCCATTCTGCTTGAACGCTTTGCGGTTACCGCCTCGGTGTTCCATGCCGGCGCGCTGTGCGGCATCAACTCGCTGGCGGGCGAGGATGACGCCGGGCAGCTGCATCTGGTGCGACGTGGCCCGTTGCAGGTCAGCCATGGCCAGCAGACTGTCCAGGTCGAGGTGCCGAGCCTGCTGCTGTACCCACGGCCGATGCCGCATCGATTCAGTACCGATCCGCAGCATGGCGCCGACATGGCCTGCGCCAATCTGCATTTCGAGGGCGGGCGGCTCAACCCGATCAGCGCGGCGTTGCCCGATTTCATCTGCCTGCCGCTGGCCGATCTGTACGGCGGCAACGCAGCGCTGGAGCTGCTGTTCGAAGAAGCCTTCGAGCAGCGCTGCGGGCGTGCGGCGATGGTCAACCGGCTGTTCGAGGTGGTGATGATCCAGGTGCTGCGGCAGCTGATGGAAGGGGGCGAGATGCGTGGTGGCCTGTTTGCCGGGCTGGGGCATCCGCGGCTGCGGCTGGCGCTGGTGGCGATGCATGAAGCGCCCGCACAGTCCTGGACCCTGGAAGACCTGGCCGAGGTCGCCGGCATGTCACGCAGCGTCTTTGCTGCCAGTTTCCGTGAGGCGATGGGCACTACTCCGGGCCAGTACCTGCAGGGCTGGCGGGTGGGCTTGGCGCAGCAGGCGCTGCGCCAAGGGCGCCCATTGAAGCGGATCGCTGACGACGTCGGCTATGGCAGCGAAGCAGCACTGTCGCGCGCATTCAAGGCACATACCGGACAGTCGCCGCGGGAGTGGCGCGGACAGGCCCGCGCCGGCGCGGGCTGAGCCTCAGCCCAGCACCAGCCGGGCCAGTTTCATGCCACCGAACAGGCCGACCAGGCCCAGTGCCACCGAACCGCCGGCATACAGCGCCGCCAGGCCATGCTGGCCGCGCTGCAGCAGCAGTCCGATTTCCAGTGCGTAGGTGGAAAATGTGGTGTAGCCGCCGAGGACGCCGGTGGCCAGCAGAAGGCGCAACTGCGGCGAGGCGCCATTGCGCAGGGCGAAGGCTTCGACCAGCACGCCCATCAGCAGTGCACCGCTGATGTTGATCAGGAAGGTCGACCATGGCCACGGGCTGCCGACTGATACCCGCGCACCGATCAGGTTGCAGGCATAGCGAAGGCAGGCGCCGAGCCCGCCGCCGATGAAGACCAGCAGATAATTGTTCAATGCGTGCATCACGTGCCTCGGTTGCGGGTTCGCTGATTCGATGGCGAACGCCGACAGCAGGCACGACCCGCCATCGACGAACACCGGTTCGTCCTGGCAGGAGCCATCAGCCCTTTCGGGCGGTTATCGGGGGAGCCCCATCCCCATCCGCGACCATGCTACCAGTGGCGGTGCATTCACGTCATCGAGGTCGTCAGCACCCGGATGACCTTGCTGCGGCTGAAGCCGTCCATCAGCAGTTCGAAGGCCAGCAGGTCCAGGGCCGCGTGGCGGCGATGGTCGATCTGCAATCCCTTCTCCTCCACCAGATGGCTGACCAGTTCGTAGGCGTCCTGCCAGACATCCAGGTGGGCCTGGCTGGGAATATAGGTATTGCCCCGCTCACCGACGCCAAGCCCGCTCACGCCGTACAGCAGTTCACGCGCGTCCAGTTTGGCCGCATCGGCGATGCGGAACAGCTGTTCGGCCTTCACATGGGCGGGGCTGACATGGTCGTTGAGCCAGTTGCTGATGGTTGCCGTCGTCGAATCGGCGGCGCGGGCCAGATCGGCCGGGCGAGGGTGCCCGGCTTTCTTCATGGCAATGGCGAGTCGTTGGCCGAGAGTATTCATCTATGCAAGCCAGCTTAACGCGTGGATCGCAAAGTTCCCTTGTTCCAAGAATAAGTCTGGTTAACAGAAGGACCGACCGTGACCGAATTCTGGAGCAAGGGGCAGGTACGCGCCCGGCTGGGTTTCCGGACCGATGCCGAACTGGCGCGCTTTTTTGGCATAAGCCGATCTGCCGTGTCGCAATGGCCCAAGAACTTTCCGATTCCTGCGCTACGCCAATACATCCTGCATCAGCGCTATCCCAACCTGTTCCCCGCGACTGAGGCTACGCAGGGCGAGTAAGCCTCAACTACGCCGCCTTTTGTCGCATATAGCACTCTAAACAGTATTTGCTAAGTATGCTTAGCAACATTGGAAACTTCGATGGAACGGGGCTTGCCCATCGATGGCGCCTACCAAAGCGGGGCCGGGAAATCGGAGCAGTGTGTCGGGTCCGACCCATCCGGGTACCCCGTCTCCCCGTATGTGGTTTCGTGAACGATTAATAATTTCAATCACGAAAGTCGCGGCATGTAATTGACCTGTCGTGAAATCTATGACTAATTGGGATCAACCGGACGTGAAGCCCGGGAGTCTTTCAGTAGCTCGCAAGTGAGTCGGTAGACCGTCAACGATGCAGGACAAGTCCAACGGAGGTCGTATGGAATACGGCATGCATGGCTTGGCTGAACGGGTACGCCGCGAACTGGAAGCCAGTTATCACAAACACGGATGCGGTCCGGCGTTCTGGGATACCTACCAGCAGGTGCTGGACCGCCTGGTCCCGCAGGGGACCGAGCGTACCGAAGTCACCAATGAAATGGCGCTGATCATCGAGCAGCTGGGCATCGTCCGACGTGCGCAGCTGGTGCCGCCGCACGCCAACGGGCAGCGTTGATCCGTTGATTCAAAGCAGGCGCCAGGCGCCGCAGGCCAACAGCGCCAGCAGCATCGACAGCAGTGCCAGGGTCCGCGGTCGCCACCATTGCCGCGGTTGCCCGGCCATGGCCTGCGGACTGCAGTAGCGTACCAGCCCCGGGCCGAAACCGGCCTGGTGCTGCTGCTGCGAGCAGGCCTCCAGGCAGGCGCCGCAGGCCAGGCAATCGGCCTGAGGTCCCTGGCGGATATCCAGTTGCATCGGGCAGGCGCTGACACAGGCAGCGCAATCGGTGCAGTCGCCCAGGCGGTCGGCGCTGAAGGTAGGCATCGGTCCGGCCAGCAGCGGATGTGCAGCGCGGAACACGTAGTCCTGTGCGGTGGTCGGGTCGAGCAGGCCACGGCCGCGTCCGAGCACGCCCCCCAGCCCCGACGGACGCATGCCGCGCGGTTCGCCGCGGCGCGCGTCGTACAACATGCGCGGTGTATGCGGATCGGTCAGCAGCGGCTGCAGGCGCGCGAACGGGCACAGCGAACGGCACACCTGCTCGCGCAGGAAGCCGGCATTGCCCCAGGTGGCGGCGGCATAGAACAGCACCCAGAAGGTTTCCCAGCCGCTCCAGCCGGCATGCGGCGCGGCGGCCACCAGTTCTTCGATCGGGCTGAACAGACCGACGAACGTGATGCCGGTCCACAGCGACAGCAGCCCCCAGGCCACCTGGGTGGCAGGGCCCACGCCGGGCGCTGGCAAGGCCCGGGCCATGGCGCGCGCAATCCAGTCGAAGGCGCGGCGCCATAGCGTCTGCGGGCAGGCGTGGCCGCACCAGATGCGGCCGGCGAGGTGGGTGAGCAGCGCGAGGCCGACCGCCAGCACCGCCAGCAACCCGATCAGCACGCCGACATCGCTGGGCCACAATGTCCAGCCAAACAGGTCAAAGCGCCGTGCGTTGATGTCCAGCAGCAGGGCCTGCCGCCCATTCCAGCGCAGCCATGGCAGGGCATAGAACAAGGCCAGCAAGAGCATGCTGAGCGCGGCGCGCCAATGCCAGCGGCGTGGGATTCCGGTGCAGGGCGTACTCATCCCAGCGGCAGCTCGTCGTCGTCGTCGCTTGGCATCGGTCGCTGCAGGTACCAGGTGACCGCGCTGGACAGTGCGGTCACCGACCAGAACATGAAGAATCCTGCCGTATAGCCCAGTTCGCGGCTGATCGCCGTACCCGGAAAGCTGATCGCCTGCAGACGCAGCGGGTCGACAAAGGCGAAGAACACCACGCTGGCCAGGCCTGCAGCGATGAAGCTGGGCCAGAGGATGGCGCCCCAGTGGTGGATCAGCTGCTGGCGGCGGCTGGGAGAGGGTCTGTTCATGCTGTCCCGGATCGGAATGAGGGCGGCGCGTATACTCCGCCGAGGCTGGCGCAGCATCCGCAGGGCATGCTTCCTGCAGGCGTGCCAGCCTAGGTGCAGCGAACTGCGCCGACATTGATCTGGATCAACGGCGGTGCCGGCCGGCTACGGCACACTGCCGGCAAGCTTTGGGTGCCCCGATGAACGCAACGCCGCCGCCCGTCCTGCCCGTCGCCTCGCCCGGGTTGTGCACCGAGCAGGAAGTGACCCGCCTGGTCCACGACTTCTATGCGCGCGTGCGCGAGGAAGAGCGGTTGGGGCCTGTGTTCGAGGCGCACGTCCACGACTGGCCGGAACACCTGGCGCAGCTGGTCGATTTCTGGTCGGCAATGCTGCGCGGCACGCGCCGCTTCAAGGGCTCGCCGATGTCCAAGCACATGGCCATCGAGCTGGACAAGGACCTGTTCGACCGCTGGCTGGTGCTGTTCCGGATCACCACCGCCGAGTGCGGCAACCCGCCCATGCAGGTGCTGGCCAACGACGTCGCCACGCGCATCGGTGACACCTTCTGGAAGCGCTACCAGATGCTGCGCTGGCCGCAGGTCGGCCTGCCGGTGCTGGGAATCCCCGCCCGCGATTGATCTGGGTCAAGGCGGTCGGGTACGCCCGGCGCGATGCTGGCGGCATGGACACGTTCTCTCCCGCCGCCGGCGGCCTGGCCTGGACCTTCGACCCCGACCTGCTGCGCCGGCATGACCGGCCGGGGCCGCGCTACACCTCGTATCCGACCGCGCCTCATTTCCACGATGGCTTCGATGCGCCGGCACTGCGCCAGGCAATCGCCGACAGCAACCAACTGGCCCGCGCGCTGTCGCTGTACGTGCATGTGCCGTTCTGCTCCAGCCCCTGCTTCTACTGCGGCTGCAACCGGGTGATCACCCGCGACCGCGGCCGTGGCCACAGCTACGTCGCGCGCGTGCTGGCCGAGGCCGACCTGCTGGCGCCGCAGTTCGAGGACGGCCGTGAGGTCATCCAGCTGCACCTGGGCGGGGGAACGCCGAACTTCCTCGAGGCCGAGGCGATGACCGCGCTGGTTGAAGGACTGCGCCGGCGCTTTGATTTCAGCGATTCGCCGCAGCGCGATTTCTCGATCGAACTCGATCCGCGCTTCATCGATACCCGCGATGTCGCCATGCTTGCACGGCTGGGCTTCAACCGGGCCAGCCTGGGCGTGCAGGATTTCGACCCACAGGTACAGGAAGCGATCAACCGCGTGCAGGGCGTGCAGCAGACGCTGGACATCCTGCAGGCCTGCCGCGACAGCGGCATGCGTTCGGTCAACGTCGACCTGATCTATGGGCTGCCGGGACAGAGCCTGGAAGGGTTTGGCCGCACCCTGGAACGGGTGCTGGCATTGCGCCCGGATCGCCTGGCGGTGTACGGCTACGCACACCTGCCGCATCTGTTCCGCGCACAGAAGCAGATCGACGAACGCCACTTGCCTTCGCCGGAAGACAAGCTGGCGCTGCTGGGCCTGGCGGTGGAGAAACTCTCTGCGGCCGGCTACCAGTACATCGGCATGGATCACTTCGCATTGCCGGAAGAAGATCTGTCACGTGCGCAGCGCGCCGGGCAGCTGCATCGCAATTTCATGGGCTATACCACCCACGCCGATACCGATCTGCTCGGCCTGGGCGTGAGTGCGATCAGCCACATCGGTGCCACCTACAGCCAGAATCCGCGCGACCTGCCGTCGTGGGAGGATGCCGTGGACCAGGGTCAGTTGCCGGTGTGGCGCGGCGTGGCGCTCAGCGCCGACGACCAGCTGCGCGCAGAACTGATCCAGCAGCTGATGTGCCAGGGCGAGGTGGACGGTGCGGTGCTGGGCCAGCGCCATGGCGTGGATTTCGAGCAGTACTTCGCCGAAGACCTGCGTTCGGTGCAGCGGCTGCAGGAAGACGGCCTCGCCGAGTACCGTGACGGTGTAGTGCGCGCCAGCGAGCCTGGACGGCCGTTGCTGCGGCTGCTGGCGATGTGCTTCGACCCGTACCTGCGTGCCGCCTGCGAGCAGCCGCGCTACTCGCGTGCAATCTGACGTTCGTCGTGAAGAGTGCGATGGTGCCCGGAGCCGGAATCGAACCGGCATGGGGTTGCCCCCGGCGGATTTTAAGTCCGATGCGTCTACCAGTTTCGCCATCCGGGCCTGCAGCGCGGCGCCGATTGTAGCCCAGCTGCAGAATCCCGACCGGATTGCAGTGGAGCGGCGGTGTGCTTAACTGTCGCTCCCATTCATGTCATAGTCCAAAGCCTCGTTCCCAGGGGGGGGAGCCACCCGATGTCGCTGCACGCGATTGCCTATGCCAGCGAGGCCCGCGCCGACCTGCAGACAACCGATCTTGACCGCCTGCTGGCCGATGCCACGGCATTCAACCGAGTAGCCGGTGTCACGGGTGTGCTGATGTTCGATGGCAGCCGTTTCCTGCAGTACCTGGAAGGCCCGGAGGATGGCATCGATTCGGTGTACCAGCGCATCGCCAATGCGCGCAGCCATGGACAACTGAAGGTGCTGTGCAGCGCGCCGGTGGCGCAGCGGGCATTCCCGCGCTGGTCGATGGGGACCCGGCGCATTGATACAGAACTGCTGGTACAGATCGTCGACGCCTCATGGCCGGGCTTCGTGCTTGGCGGCGGTGGCTTCGAGCGCCTGCTGCAGGCCTGGACCGGCGCCGATGGCGAACTGGAGCCGGCCGCGGTCGCATTGGGTTCCTGACCCCACCTTGGCGGCCGGGCACCCGGGCCGTTAGGCTGTAGCCTTTCTGGCATGGATCTTCCCGGAGTGGCAAAGCGAATGAGTAGGTCGGCCATGCCCATGGCAGTACGCATGCGATTTCAGCCGTTGCATGGGATGCGGCGTTGAGCGCGCCGCTTGCGGCAGCAGCCTCGCCGCGTTTCGCGGTGATCGGGCTGGGCTACGTGGGCCTGCCACTGGCGGTGGCCTTCGGCCGGCACTGGCCGACGCTCGGCTTCGACATCGATGCTGATCGCATCGCCGAGCTCCGTGACGGCCAGGACCATACGCTGGAAATGGAGGCCGATGAGCTGGCCAGTGCGCAGCAGTTGCAGTACGGCAGCGATCCGGCTTTGCTCGATGCCTGCAATGTCTACATCGTTACCGTGCCGACCCCGATCGATGCCTATGAGCAGCCCGATCTGGAGCCGCTGCGTTCGGCGACGCGGCTGATCGCCAGCCACCTGCGTGCGGGTGACCTGGTGATCTACGAATCCACGGTGTACCCCGGCACCACCGAAGAGGTCTGCGTGCCGCTGCTGGAGCAGCTGTCCGGGCTGCGCTTCAACGAAGACTTCTACTGTGGTTACAGCCCGGAGCGGGTCAGCCCCGGCGACCGACAGCGGCGCCTGGCCGATATCCGCAAGATCACCTCGGGGTCGACACCGGAAGTGGCTGCGGTGATTGATGGCCTGTACCAGCGCATCATCGCCGCCGGTACCTTCCCGGCGCCGTCGATGCGTGTGGCCGAAGCGGCCAAGGTGGTGGAGAACATCCAGCGTGACGTCAACATCGCGCTGGTCAATGAGCTGGCGCTGATCTTCGACCGGCTCGGCATCGACACCCAGGATGTGCTCGACGCCGCCGGCAGCAAGTGGAACTTCCTGCCGTTCCGGCCGGGCCTGGTCGGCGGCCACTGCATCGGCGTGGACCCGTACTACCTGCTGCACAAGTCCGAGAGCGTGGGTTACCACCCGGACCTGATCCACACCGCGCGGCAGGTCAACAACCGCGTCGGTGAGCACGTGGCGTCGCGTGTGCTGGCAATGCTGGCCGAACGCGGCCGCGCACCTGCGCAGTCGCGTATCCTGGTGCTGGGCGTGACCTTCAAGGAGGATTGCCCGGACCTGCGCAACAGCCGCGCGCTGGAACTGGCGCAGCGCCTGCGTGATGCCGGCGCACAGGTGGAGGCCAGCGACCCGTGGGTCGGCCCGGCGGCATTGGCCGACGCGGGCGTGCACTGGCTGGCCGAGCCGTTGGCGGGGAGTTACGACGCCGTAGTTCTGGCAGTGGCCCATGCCCGATTCAAAGCCATGGATGACGCCGCAATCCAGGCGCTGCTGGCGCCCGGCGGCATCGTCTACGACGTGAAATCGGCCTGGCCGCGCAACGTGGTTGACGGTCGCCTGTAAACGCCGGTGATGGCCGGCGCGGTAGACTCGCAGGCAGTTGCAACCAAGGAACGCCATGCACCGGTATATCGTCTACCTGCTCGCCATCCTGATGTTTCCCATCTGCCTGTGGTTGGCCACGATCTGGCCGGCCTGGTACTGGGGCGTCGGCCTGACTGCCGCGATGGTGGCGCTGGGGACCTGGGATCTGCTGCAGAAGCGCAGCACGCTGCGCCGCAACTATCCGGTGATGGCGCATTTCCGCTATGGCCTGGAATCAATCGGCCCGGAAATCCGCCAGTACTTCGTGCAGAGCGACCTGGAGGACGTGCCGTTCTCGCGCCAGCAGCGTGCGCTGATCTACCAGCGCGCAAAGAACGAAATGGACACGGTGCCGTTCGGTACCCTGCGCAGTACCTATGCGGTGGATTACGAGTGGATCAACCATTCGCTGGCTCCCACCTCCATTGCCAAGCATGATTTCCGCGTGCTGATTGGGCCGAACTGCGCCAAGCCTTATTCGGCCAGCGTGTTCAACATCTCGGCGATGAGCTTCGGTTCGCTCTCGGCCAACGCGATCCGCGCACTGAACGAAGGTGCGCGGCGCGGTGGCTTCTACCACGACACCGGCGAAGGTTCGATTTCGCCCTACCACCGCGAGATGGGCGGCGATCTGGTCTGGGAAATCGGCTCGGGCTACTTCGGCTGCCGTGACGAGAAGGGTGGTTTCAGCGAAGAGCGCTTCGTCGCCAACGCTACCCACGACCAGGTCAAGATGATCGAGATCAAGCTGTCGCAGGGTGCCAAGCCGGGCCACGGCGGCGTGCTGCCGGCACCAAAGGTGACCGCCGAAATATCGGTGACCCGTGGTGTTCCGATGGGCGTGGACTGCGTATCGCCGTCGCGTCACTCGGCATTCTCGACGCCGGTCGAACTGTTGCAGTTCGTGGCGCGGCTGCGCGAGCTGTCCGGTGGCAAGCCGGTCGGTTTCAAGCTGGCCATCGGCCACCCCTGGGAATGGTTCGGCATCGCCAAGGCGATGCAGGAAACCGGGCTGCTGCCGGACTTCATCGTGGTCGATGGTGCCGAGGGAGGCACCGGCGCGGCGCCGGCTGAATTCGTCGACCATGTCGGCGTACCGATGCATGAAGCACTGCTGCTGGTGCACAACACCCTGGTCGGCCTGGACCTGCGCGAGCGCATCCGCATCGGTGCCGCTGGCAAGATCACCAGTGCGTTCGACATCGCGCGCACCATCGCGCTGGGTGCCGACTGGTGCAATGCCGGCCGAGGCTTCATGTTCGCGCTGGGCTGCATCCAGTCGTTGAGCTGCCACACCGACAAATGCCCGACCGGCATCGCGACCCAGGACCCTGCGCGCTGGAAGCATCTGGATGCACCGGACAAGGCCACCCGTGTGTACAGCTATCACGAGCACACGCTGCATGCCTTGAAGGAACTGTTGTGCGCGGCGGGCCTGAACGATCCGGCCGAGCTGGGGCCGGAGCACATCCTGCGTCGCGTGTCGCCGGTGGAAATCCGTTCGCTGGCGTCGCTTTACCGCTACCTGGAACCGGGCGAGCTGCTGCACAAGGTGCCCGACCATGCGGTGTTCCATGCATTCTGGGCCGATGCGCGCAGCGACTCGTTCCAGCCGCCGCCGAAGATCCAGGCTCTGCGCGCCAGCAAGTCGCGGTAGCGTGATGTTGTAGAGCCGAGCCCATGCTCGGCTGCCTTTCTGTAGAGTCAAGCCATGCTTGACTGCCTTTCGATCAGTCATCGCGAGGTCGGAACGAAGAACAGCCGAGCATGGGCTCGGCTCTACGAGGAGATGTCATGCAGTTCAGGACCGGTACCATCGACGATGTCGCCACGCTGTGGGCGTTGCGCACGCGTTGCGTGCGCGAGACCTGCAGCAGCCATTACCCACCCGAGGTCATTGCACCGTGGTCGGCCTCGCCGCCACCGTCGCAGTATGCGCGGTTGCTGGGGCAGGGCGGTTGCGTGGTGGCCGAGGACGGGCAGGGTGGCCTGCTCGGCTTCGGCGTCTTTGATGTCGATGCCAATGAAGTCGATGCGTTGTTCGTCGATCCGGATCATGGCGGCCTGGGCATTGGCCGGGCGCTGATGCAGCGCCTGCTGGCGATGGCTGATCGTGAGCGCGAGGTGGTGCTGTCGGCCTCGCTCAACGCCGTGCCGTTCTATCAACGGCAGGGCTTTGTCAGCGTGGGTGAGGAAGCCTATGCACATCCCAGCGGTGTGGCGTTGGCCTCGGTGAGCATGCGCAGGCCGTGGTGATGTGCCGTCGAGCATGGGCTCGACGCTACACGGCAGGCGTCACCGCCCGGCCAACCAACCGATCACGCCCTCGGCGGCACGCCGGCCACTGGCGTAGCACGCGGTCAGCAGGTAGCCGCCGGTGGGGGCCTCCCAGTCCAGCATTTCACCGGCGCAGAACACGCCAGGAACGGCCCGCAGCATCAGGCCGTCATCCAGCGCATCCAGGCGCACGCCACCGGCGGTGCTGATCACCTCGGCCATCGGCCTTGGGCGCAGCAGGCGCAGCGGCAGGTGCTTGAGCGTGGCGGCCACAGCCGGCAGGTCGTTGCCGGCCTCCCTGCCAAGAATCTCGAACACGAGTGCGGCCTTCACCGCATCCAGACCCGCCTGGCGGCGCAGGTGCTCGCCGAAGCTTCGGCCCTTGCGCGGACGTGACAGGTCGGCCAGCAGGCGCGCCTCGTCGCGACCCGGCACCAGGTCCAGCCACAGCATTGCGTGGCCATCGCGGTTGATGGTCTCGCGCAGGTCGGCGGCCAACGCGTAGACCAGACTGCCTTCAATGCCGTACTCGCTGGCCACGCACTCGCCTTGCAGCGACCGCGGTTGTCCAGTCAGGTCGATCCAGTGCGCGACCACCGGCCTCAATGGTGCGCCGGCATTGCGCTGGGCAAAGAACGGCGTCCAGTCCACGTCGAAGCCACAATTGGCTGACTGCAGCGGCGCGATGTCCACGCCACGCGCCTGCAGTGGCACGACCCAGGCGCCGTCGCTGCCCAGCTGCGGCCAACTGCCGCCGCCCATCGCCAGTACCGTGGCATCGGGGTGCACATCGATTTCCCCCGCCTCGGTGGCAAAGCGCAGGGCGCCGTCGTCGCTCCAGCCGATCCAACGGTGGTTGGCATGCAGGCGCACACCCTGATCCTTCAACCGGCGCACCCAGCCGCGCAGCAGCGGCGCCGCCTTGCGGTCGACCGGGAACACGCGGCCGGAGCTGCCCACATAGGTTTCCACGCCCAGGCCGGCGGCCCAGTCACGCAATGCCTGCGCGTCGAAGCCATCCAGCCAGCTGCCGACCACGGCGGCCTGCTCGCGGTAGCGGCTGTCGAACAACGGCCGCGGATCGGAATGGGTGAGGTTGAGCCCGCCCTTGCCGGCGATCAGGAACTTGCGGCCAGGCGACCCCTTGGCCTCGTACAGGTCGACCTCCAGCCCAGCGGCACGCAGGCGTTCGGCGGCGAACAGGCCGGCCGGGCCGCCGCCAATGACGACGACCCGATGGGGCATGGCGGCATTACGGTTTGACATCGAGCAGCTCGACGTCGAACACCAGCGACGAGCCCGCCGGAATCGGGCCGACCTTGCGGTCCCCGTAACCGTAGTCCGGCGGAATCATCAGCGTGCGCTTGCCGCCGACCTTCATGCCGGCCACGCCCTCGTCCCAGCCGCGGATGACCTGGCCGGCGCCGAGCGCGAAGGTGAACGGCTCGCCGTGCTTGAAGGAGCTGTCAAAGGTCTTGCCGTGCCTGGTCTCGGTACGGTTGTCGTAGATCCAGCCGGTGTAGTGCACCGTGACCTTGCTGCCGGCGATGGCTTCGGCGCCGGTGCCGGGCATGGTATCGATCCGCTCGAAGGTGGTCAGCGTGCCGCCGGGCGGCGGGCCGGATGGTTCGGTCGAGCAGCCAGCGGCGGCGAGGGACAGCAGCAGGGGAAGCAGCAGGCGGCGCATCGGGCGTCTCCAGAAGGGCGCGGGGCGAGGGCGGCAAGGGTAGCGCATCGGCGCCGGGTATCATGGGGCCATGGCAAAACTCCTGCTCAATCTGCGCAATGTCGGCGACGACGAATATGCCGATGTCTGCACGCTGCTCGATCAGCACGGCATCGCCTGGTATCGCACCGAACCCAGCCCGTGGGGCATTTCCAATGGTGGCCTGTGGCTGCGCGACGACGCTGATCATCCGCGTGCGAAGGCGCTGATGGCGGAGTACCAGGCGGCGCGCGGCGTGCGCGTGCGGGCTGAACGCGAGCAGGCATTGCGCGAGGGGACGGCGGAGACATTTGGCAGCCTGTTCCGGCGCCGGCCGGCCTATGTGGTGCTGGTGCTGCTGTCGATGGCCGGCGCGGCGGCGCTGGTGCTGCTGCCGTTCCTGCTGTTGCGGGGGTAACGGGTTTCGGCCGGGTTGCACCCGCAGAGGCAACGGCAACGTCAGAAGCGGGTTTCCGTGGGATGGCGCGGCGGTGTGGGCAGGCGGGTCATGCCGTAAACCCATCTTTGGGGGCCAGATCAAACGGTCCCGCCTACCCAAACCGCCACGCTTCTGACAGTTCCCGCGATCTGAAGTTGATCCACGCCATCCGTGGATGAACGGGTAAATCTGACCCTGGGGCGGTCTGGCGCTAAAATGGCGGGATGATCGCCAATACCGCTGCCTATCATTTCGCCGTCATCGACGCTCCCCAGGCCCTGTGCGACCAGCTGCTGGCCCGTGCCGGGACGGCGCAGCTGCGCGGCACGATCCTGGTGGCCGGCGAGGGGCTGAACCTGTTCCTGGCGGGGGCGCCGGAGGCGGTCGAGGGCTTCTATGCAGCGCTGCGTGCCGATGCGCGTTTCGCCGGCATGCGGGTCAAGACCAGCCTGAGCGAGCACCAGCCGTTCGCGCGGCTGAAGGCCAAGGTCAAGGACGAGATCATCAGCTTCCGTCGCGATGACGGCCAGCCGTTGGACTATCCGCGCGCACCGTCGGTCGATCCGGCCACCGTGCAGCGTTGGCTGCGGCAGGGGCATGACGATGCCGGCAAGCCGGTGGTGATGCTCGATACCCGCAACCTGCAGGAAGTGGAGTACGGCACCTTCAAGGATGCGCTGGTGTTGCCCATCCGCAAGTTCACCGACCTGCCCGAGGCGCTGGCGCCGCATCGCGATGCGCTGCGGGACAGCACCGTGGTCAGTTTCTGCACCGGCGGCATCCGCTGCGAGAAGGCCGCGCTGTGGATGGTCAATGACGGCATGGACAATGTGCTGCAGCTCGATGGCGGCATCCTCGGCTACTTCGAGGAGGTGGGTGGCGAAGGCTACGAAGGCCGCTGCTTCGTGTTCGATGAGCGCGTGGCGCTGGATGCCGAGCTGAAGCCGATGGTCGACCAGCCGCTGCCCGAACCGCGCCCCAGCGCGTTCTGACTGCATTTCTGTAGCGCCGAGCCCATGCTCGGCCGCTGTTGGTCGACGAAAGGCAGCCGAGCATGGGCTCGGCTCCACGATCCGGTGGGCGTTGAACCTGCCCTACGGGAATCAGCATCCCGCCACCGTCACTGGCCGCTGCGCCCGGCCGCCCCCATGCAAGGGTGATCCTGTGACGGAAAACCGCCTGATGATCCCGTTGTCGATCCTTGACCTGGCCCCGGTCTGCGAGGGCAGTGACACCACCGCCGCCTTCGCCAACATGCTGGAACTGGCGCAGCACGCCGATGCGCTGGGCTACCGCCGCTACTGGCTGGCCGAACACCACAACATGCCCGGCATCGCCAGTGCCGCCACCGCCGTGCTGATCGGCCATGTTGCCGGTGGCACCCGACGCATCCGTGTCGGCGCGGGCGGCATCATGCTGCCCAATCATGCCCCGCTGCAGGTGGCCGAGCAGTTCGGAACGCTGGCCTCGCTGTATCCGGACCGCATCGACCTTGGCCTGGGCCGTGCGCCGGGCACCGATCAGCCGACCGCGCGTGCACTGCGCCGCTATTTCGACAGCGCCGACCAGTTCCCGCAGGACGTGCGCGAGCTGCTGCACTACTTCGAGCCGGTCCAGCCTGGACAGGCGGTGCAGGCCGTTCCGGGGGGGGGCCTGCGGGTGCCGACCTGGATCCTCGGTTCAAGCCTGTTTGGCGCACGCATGGCCGCCTCGATGGGCCTGCCGTATGCATTCGCCTCGCATTTCGCGCCGGACGTGATGGACGAAGCGCTGGCGGTGTACCGCCGCGAATTCCGCCCCTCGGCCACGTTGAAGCAGCCGCACGCGATGCTGGCCCTGAACGTTGTTGCCAGCGACAGCGAGGCCGAGTCGCGTCGCCTGTTCACCAGCCAACAGCAGAGTTTCGTCAACCTGCGCCGCGGCCGGCCGGGCAAGATCCCGGCGCCGATCGACGACATTGAAGCCTTCTGGGAGCCGCACGAAAAGCTCGGCGTGGAACGGGCCCTGGCCTGCACTGTACTGGGCGATCCGCAGCAGGTGGCCGAGGGTATCGCCGCTTTCGTTGAGCGGCACAAGCCTGACGAGCTGATGCTCACTGCCAACCTGTATGACCACCGTGCGCGCCTGCGTTCCTTCGAGCTGGCGATGAACGCCTGGCATGGCAGCCACGCGGGCTGAACAATCGCGTCACGGCCCGTTGCGGCCGATCCGCGTCTGATGGGAGCTCCCCTTTCTGGAGTTCCCACCATGGCCGAGACCCGTGCCGAACACATTGCCCAGCTGGCTGAACTGATCAAGGACGTGGAGGTGGCGATGTTCACCACCACCGGCGTCGATGGGCGGCTCTACAGCCGGCCGTTGGCCACCCAGCAGGTCGCCTTCGACGGTGACCTGTGGTTCGTGATCACCGCCGACAGCCCGAAGGTGGCTGAGATCGCGCTCGACCCGCGCGTCAATGTGGCCTATGCCTCGCCATCGAAGAACACCTATGTGTCTGTGGCGGGGCGGGCGCGGGTTGTCGATGATCGCGCGAAGATCGAAGAGCTGTGGTCGCCGGCGATGAAGCTGTTCTTCCCCGCCGGCAAGGAAGACCCCAACCTTCGCCTGATCCACGTGCGCGCCGATAGCGCCGAATACTGGGATGGCCCGGGCACCTTGCTGGGCAAGGCATTGAGCTTCGTGCTGTCGGCGGTGCAGGACGATCCGGCACCGCTGGCGGACAACGGATTCGTCGACCTTCGGTGATTGCCGCATCCACGCGTTGCGTGGATCTAGCGGATGCCGGTAGTGCCGGCCGTTGGCCGGCGACCCTGGAAACGTGGCAGCCGGTCATCGGCCGGCTCTACCGGATGCCGCTTCAGAACCAGCGCTGGAAAAGTTCCACTGTATAGCCCACCAGCTGCCCCGAACTGAAGCCGAAGAACGCGATCGCCACCAGCGCTGCGATCCAGTTGAACAGCATCAATGCACCATCGCGCTCCAGCAGCGCCAGCGAGAACAGCAGCAGCTGGAAGCCGAACAGGAAGTTGGTGAACGGAATCGGCAATGACAGCAGGATGCCCAGCAGCACCAGCAGCAGGCCGCTGAAGGCGTGCGCGGGCAGCGGTGTCAGCAACTGCGGCAGGCGAGGTTTCAGCATCCTGTCCAGCCGCCGCAACGGGCGATCGATACGGTCCAGGAAGCGGTGCATGGTGCCGCGCTTCGGCCCGCGTCGGGCAATGAAACCCGGCAGCCAGGGCCGGCGCAGGCAACACAGCATCTGCAGTCCGATCAGGACCACGAGTGGGCCGCTGACCGCACCCCCCATGCCCGGGATCGGGATGAACGAGGGCAGGATCGCCACGAACAGGAACACGCCAAACGCGCTCTGCTGCAGGTTGCTGAGGATCTGGCCAAGCGGCATGTGCTCGGCAGGATCGCCGGAGGCGAACATCTCCAGCAGGGTGCGGATGCCCTCGTTGCGGTAGGTCGGGCGCTGCGCGCCCTGGCCCTGGCCGGCCTCAGGCGGTGAGCTCATCGGCCTGCTCGTCGGATAACGTGCGCAGCAGCAGCTTGTCCACCCGCGCACCGTCCAGGTCGACCACCTCGAAGCGCCAGCCGGCCCAGTCGAAGTACTCGCCTGCGTGCGGGATGCGGCCGAAGTAATGGATGCACATGCCGGCCAGCGTGTAGTAGTCGCCATCCTCGGCATCGGGCAGGTCGTTGCTTCCGATCAGCTCGCGCAGGTCCTCGATCGGCAGCGAGCCGTCGACCAGCAGCGAGCCGTCCTCGCGGGTCACCACCAGTGCGTCTTCATCGGCATTCTCCACCGCCTGCAGGCGGCCAACCACGGCGCCCATCAGGTCGCTGATGGTCACCAGGCCCTGGATCTCGCCGTACTCGTCCACCACCAGCGCCATCGACTGCTGCTCCTCGCGGAAGATCTCCAGCAGCTTCATCGCGTGGGTCGATTCGGACACGTACAGCGGTTCGCGCAGGGTCTGGAACAGCGCGTTGTCGCCGCGCGCCATGCGCGTGGCCAGCGATTTCAGCTCCAGCACGCCGACCACGTCCATGTCGTTGTCGCGGTACACCGGGTACCGCGAGAACTCGTGCTCGGCCATGATGTCCAGATTGCGCTCCAGCCCGGCCTGGGTGTCGAGCCAGGCAATGCGGTTGCGCGGGGTCATCAGGCTGTCGGCGGTGCGGTCGCCCAGGCGCATGACGCGGTTCATCATGTCGCGCTCGTGGGCGTCGATCACGCCAGCTTCGTGGCTCTCGGCCACCAGCATCCGGATCTCTTCTTCAGTCACCTGCGCGGCCTCGTCCTTGCCCAGGCCCAGCACCTTCAGTACCAGCTGGGTGGTCTTGGACAGGAGCCAGACGAAGGGCAGGGCCAGCCTGGCCAGCCAGCTCATCGGCATCGCGACCAGGCCGGCAATGGCCTCGGAGCGGGTAAGGGCCAGACGCTTGGGCACCAGTTCGCCGAAGATCAGCGTGATGAAGGTGATCAGCGAGACCGCCAGGGCGGTGCCCACTTCGCGCGCGTACGCAAAGCCGGGCATCAGGCCCTGCAGCCAGCCGGCGATCGCGTCGCCGATCGCATCACCACCGAGGTAGCCGGTCAGTACGCCGATCACGGTGATGCCGATCTGCACCGTGGACAGGAAGCTCTCCGGCTTCTCCGAAAGCTCCAGCGCCTTGGCGGCGCGCTTGGAGGTGGCGGCCATCTGCTTCAGGCGGCTCTTGCGCGAGGTCATGACCGACATCTCGGACATGGCGAAGAAGCCGTTCAGCAGAACCAGCGCGAAGACAATCAGGATCATTTCAAACACGGGCGTCGTCCCCGGTTGGTGGCAGGGAGGGCGGGTGCTTGCGATGGCGGCTGGCGCTCAGGAACAGGGTCCGGCGCGGCGCAGGGGGATAAGGGTCGTCGTCCATAAGGTGCGCCCGGAGGCGCGCTGGCATCTTAGCAAAGGGGCGTGGCAGGGTGGCAACCGCCTGTTCAGGTTGGGGGTCCCAGAGCCCGGAAAGGGCGCGGGGATACCCGTGATGGTCATCTAGCCGTCATAATTCGCTCTGGTGCCGTCCTTCCCGCGACGGCTGACAGGTTTCTCAATGTTCTCTCTGCAGACCATTTTCGGTTCCGGCAAACAGTTCTACACCCTGCTCGATGAGGCTGCCGTCGCGGCTTCCGATGCCGCCAAGGCGCTGCATTCCATGCTGCGCGAGGCCGATCGCCAGCCCGCGCTGGACGCCTTCAAGCTGGCCCGCCTGCGCGAACGCGCGGCCTCGGACAAGATCAGCCAGGCGCTGGTGGACAGCTTCATGACCCCGATCGAGCGCGAAGACATCGAGGCGCTGGGTTCGGCCCTGTACAAGATTCCGAAGCAGATCGAGAAGTTCGCCGATCGCTATTCGCTGGCCACGACCCACCTGGAGCACATCGACTTCGCGCCGCGCGCGGCGATGCTGGAACAGGCCGCCGGCGTGGTGGTGGAGATGGTGGCCGACCTGCGCCACATGAACCTGGACCGGATGACCGCGCTGAACGAGAAGCTGCGCTCGCTGGAGAACGAGGCCGACCGCCTGATGCTCGAGCTGTACCGCGACATCTACTCCGGTCGCCTGGACAACCTGCAGATGTTCCTGCTGAAGGAATTCTTCGAGATCCTGGAAAAGGCCATCGACCGTTGCCGCGAGGCCGGCGTGGTGGCGTACCAGATCGTGTTGAAGAACAGCTGACGGACGCCGCCGCATGTTGACCCTTGTCCTGGTGGTGATCCTGGCCGCGCTCGTCTTCGAGTTCATCAACGGCTTCCACGACACTGCCAACTCCATTGCCACCGTAGTGGCGACCAAGGTGCTCTCGCCCGGCTGGGCGGTGATGCTGGCCGCCTTCATGAACCTCATCGGTGCGCTGACCGGTACGGCGGTGGCGCTGACCATCGCCTCGGGCCTGCTCAACACCAACGTGGTCGAGGTTACTCCGCAGGTGATCCTGTGCGCCCTGCTGGGCGGCATCATCTGGAACCTGATCACCTGGTGGAAGGGCCTGCCGTCCTCGTCCTCGCACGCCCTGATCGGTGGCCTCTGTGGTGCCGGCCTGGCCGCGGCCCACAACAACTGGGACGCGCTGATCTGGTCGGAGCGCCTGGGCAGCTGGGCGCAGAACAAGGGCCTGCTGTGGAAGGTGTTCGTGCCGATGATCACCTCGCCGATCGCCGGCTTCCTGCTCGGCATCGTGGTGATGGTGCTGCTGTGGGCGCTGATCGCCGGCCTGGCCAAGATCGGTGGCGCCATCGGCCGCCTGGCCCGTCCGCGCATCGTCAATGCCTTCTTCGGCAAGGCGCAGATCGCCTCGGCGGCCTACATGGGCTTCGCCCACGGCCACAACGACGCGCAGAAGACCATGGGCATCATCGCGATGACCCTGATTGGTGCCGAAGCCACCGGCGCACTGAACGATCTGCCGTCCTGGCTGGCCTTCATGCACCCGGACGCGCACGCCGGAGACGGCATCGCCATGTGGATCGTACTCACCTGTGCGGTGGTGATGGCTGCCGGTACCGCCTCGGGTGGCTGGAAGATCATCAAGACCCTGGGCCACAAGATGGTCAAGCTGCACCCGATCCACGGCTTCGCCGCAGAGACCAGCTCGGCCACCATCCTGACCCTGGCGGCCCACTTCGGCATGCCGGTCTCGACCACGCATAGCATCTCCACCGCGATCATGGGCGTCGGTTTCGCCAAGAACCCGCGCTCGCTGAAGTTCGGCGTGATCGAGCGCATCGTCTGGGCTTGGATCCTGACCATTCCCGCGGCAGGCGGCTGTGCGTACCTGATCCTGAAGCTGTTCGAGCTGTTCGGCTGGACCTGATCGCCACGCCAAGGTGCACACGAAAAAGCCCGCCGACTACCGGCGGGCTTTTTTCATGGGCAGTGAATCCTTCCGGACACATCGTGTCGACCAAGGTCGACACCTTGCCAGAGCAGAAACAGGGATCCGATCCCGTGCCGACCAACGGTCGGCACCCACCAACAGCGCACGGAAACTGTCGAAGGCGGGGTGGGATGGGCAGGCGGGGGCGCAGAGCGCCATGGATGGCGCTCTACGAGGCACGCAGGAGCAGTTTTTGCCGTCCCCCGCCTGCCTATCCCACCCCGCCAACCCACGGAAACCCTGCTTTTGCCGTTGCAGTAGCAGTTGCAGTTGCCGTTGATCCGGCGGGTGCCGGGCCGCAGGCCCGGCCGACCGTCCTCAATTGCGTTGGAACAGCGCCTGCACATCCCTGCGGAACGCCGCCTGGCTGTCCGCCCGGCTGTAGAACATGTGCCCGCCCGGGTAGCTCCGCACCTGCACCCGGTCCGGATTGCTGCCCATCGTCGGCATCTGGTCCACGGTCAGGATCGAACCCATGAACGGGCACGACAGGTCATTCCAGCCATGCACGATCAGCACCTGCAGGTTCGGGTCGATCGCCACGGCCTGGCGCAGCTGGGTCACCGCGCCATCGCGCAGCTCGCCATTGCGGTCCCACAGCCGGTTCACGTCGTAGTTCAGCGCCTGGTACCGCGCATCCACCTTCCAGCCGACCACGCGCGTCACGAAGTCGACCATCGCCGTGGTGGTCGGCGCAATGATGCTGTCCAGCAGCGGATCGTTGGCGCGCTGCTCCGGATCGTTCGGGAATGGATCGAACGCGGTCACGTTGGAATCGTAGCGGCTGCCCAGCGTGCCCTTGTCGCGGAACACTTCACGCAGGTAGGCCTGGGTTTCCAGCCGGCCACCGGCACGGCGCACGAACTGCGGGTCCAGCCCGGTCAGTTCGGTCACCCGGCGCAGCATTGCCTCGGTCGCCTGCGGATCGCTGCGGCCCTTCATCAACGCGGTGGCGTAGTCGCCACGGGTGTACTCCACCACGTCGCGCATCGCTGCATCGGTCAGCTTGCCCTGGCGCTCCAGGTGCGCGGCGGCGATCGACGGCAGGGTCTGCATCCACGCCATCGGCGAGACATCGGCGTTGTCTTCCAGGGTCGGGCTCAGGTACGGCGAGACCAGTACCAGGCCGTTCATCGCAACTCCCAGCCGGGTCTGCAGGTAGTGGGTGATGCGCGGGCCACGGTAGCCGCCGTAGCTCTCGCCGGTCAGGTACTTGCGCGACGCCATGCGCTGGTTGCGCAGCAGCCAGTCGTAGATCGAGCGTGACAGGTATTCGATGTCGGCGCTGGGGTTGTACAGCGCCTTCTTCGCTTCGTCGTCGCCGATGCGCGCGCGGCTGAAGCCGGTGCCGACCGGATCGATGAACACCAGATCGGTGAAGTCCAGCCAGGTGCCGGGGTTGTCGTGCAGCGTGGCCGGCGCCGACGCGCTGTCACCCTCGGAGCCGAAGGTCACCACCTTGGGCCCGATCGCGCCCATGTTGAGGTAGACCGACGATGCACCGGGGCCGCCATTGAGCGCGAAGGTCACCGGCCGGTCCTTGCCCGGCATCGTGTAGGCGGTGAACACCACGTCGGCAATCACCTTGCCCTTGGCATCGCGTACCGGCAGGGTGCCGACGGTGGCGGTGTAGTCCAGGGTGCGGCCGGCCAGGCGCATGCTCTGGCGGGCCGAGGCGTCTGCGGGCAACGCAGGTGCCTCGGTCTTGTCGTCTTTCGGATCGGGCTTGGCGTCGGCATCAGGCGCGGCCAGCACGCTGGCTGGGGCGATGAGCAGGCCGACGCAGAGCGCGGCAGTGTGCAACAGAGACTTCATGGCACCGGCTGGGCAGCGGAAGGGGATTCCGATGCTAGGCCGGTGGCGGCCCTTGCCGTATGTGTCCAAAGACATGGCCCCGGCGTTGCGGCCGCGATTGGCCAGCTTGGGTCAAGCGGGCAGGGCGGCTGCCGCTTTGTCATCGGCAAGCAGGCCGTAGACGGCCGAGTCGGCCAGTTCCCCCTGGATGCGCCAGCGCTGGCGCAGCACTCCCTCGCGGCGGAAGCCCAGGCGTTCGAGCACGTGCGCGGAGGGTGCGTTGCGCGGGTCGATCTCGGCTTCCACGCGGTGCAGGTGGAGGGTGCCGAACAGGTAGGCCAGTACCTGCTGCAGGGCCTCGTGCATGTAGCCCTGGCCCTGGCGATCCGGTGCCAGCAGGTAGCCGATCTCGGCGCGGGCTGCAGTGCGGTCCACTGCAAACACCACGCAGATGCCCAGCAGTGGACCTTCCAGTGATTCGCGCACGGCCAGCTTCAGCTGGGTACCGATGGCATGGGCTGCGAGATCATCGTCGATCTGCTCGCGCGCCTCGGCCTGTCGCGTCCAGGCCGGATGATTCCACCAGCGCATCACATCGGGATTGGACTGCAGCGTAAACAGCGCGGCGGCGTCGTCACGGCGGATCGGGCTCAGGACCAGCCGTGCACTGTGCAGCGGCAGGTCGGGGAACAGCAGCGAGTGGCTGGCCAATACGGTGGTCCACGCGGATGGACGCGCATTATGGCGCCGCCGGGTTTGCCGATGGGGGCGGAATGCCCGGGGCGGATGGGGTCGGATCCCTTTCCCGGCGGGAAACGGATCCGACCCCGCGAGGGATCAGACTTCCAGCGAAGCCAGGTCGCCCTTCGACTCCAGCCAGCCCTTGCGGTCGGACGCGCGCTTCTTGGCCAGCAGCATGTCCATCAGCGAGCGGGTCTGCTCGCCATCGTCCACGGTCAGCTGTACCAGGCGGCGCGTATCCGGGTGGATGGTCGACTCGCGCAGCTGCGGCGGATTCATCTCGCCCAGGCCCTTGAAGCGGGTCACGTTGATGGCGCCCTTGATCTTCTCGCGTTCGATCTTGTCCAACATCGAGCGCTTTTCTTCTTCGTCCAGGGCATAGAACACCTGCTTGCCTACGTCGATGCGGAACAGCGGCGGCATCGCCACGAACACGTGGCCGGCATCGACCAGCGCCGGGAAGTGCTTCAGGAACAGCGCGGTCAGCAGCGTTGCGATGTGCAGGCCGTCGGAGTCCGCGTCGGCCAGGATGATCACCTTGCCGTAGCGCAGGCCGCTGATGTCGTCCTTCCCCGGATCGCAGCCGATGGCGATGGCCAGGTTGTGTACTTCCTCCGAGGCCAGCACGCTGTTGGACGAGACTTCCCAGGTGTTCAGGATCTTGCCACGCAGCGGCATGATCGCCTGGAAATCCTTGTCGCGGGCCTGCTTGGCGCTGCCGCCTGCCGAGTCACCTTCCACCAGGAACAGCTCGGTGCGCGACAGGTCCTGGCTGATGCAGTCTGCCAACTTGCCGGGCAGGGCCGGGCCCTGGGTGACCTTCTTGCGGACGACCAGCTTCTCGGTCTTCAGGCGCGCGCTGGCACGCTCGATGGCGATCTGCGCGATCTTCTCGCCCAGCTCCACATTCTGGTTGAGCAGCAGGCTGAAGGCATCATGGGCGGCACCTTCGATGAAGCCGGCCGCCTGGCGCGAGGACAGGCGCTCCTTGGTCTGGCCGCTGAACTGCGGGTCGGTCATCTTCAGCGACAGCACGAACGACACGCGGTCCCACACGTCTTCCGGGGCCAGCTTGACGCCACGCGGCAGCAGGTTGCGGAAGTCGCAGAACTCGCGCAGCGCCTCGGTCAGGCCGGTACGCAGGCCGTTGACGTGGGTGCCGTGCTGGGCGGTGGGGATCAGGTTGACGTAGCTTTCCTGCACCAGCTCGCCTTCCGGCAGCCAGGCCACTGCCCAGTCCACGACCTCGGTGTCCTTCTTCAGGCTGCCGACGAACAGCTCGGCCGGCAGCATCTCGCGATCGCCCAGCTCCAGCTTCAGGTAATCGCGCAGGCCGTCTTCGTAGTACCAGGTATCGACTTCACCGGTGGCTTCATCGGTCAGCTTCACAGTCAGGCCCGGGCACAGCACGGCCTTGGCGCGCAGCAGGTGCTTGAGCGCGCGCACCGCGAACTTCGGCGTATCGAAGTACTTCGGGTCCGGCCAGAAGCGCACGCGGGTACCGGTGTTCTTCTTGCCGACGCTGCCGACCACTTCCAGCGGCGTGGCACGGTCGCCGTTGCGGAAGGTGATGCGGTGTTCGGCACCGTCGCGCTTGATGTGCACCTCCACCAGGGTCGACAGCGCATTGACCACGCTGACGCCGACGCCGTGCAGGCCGCCGGAGAAGGTGTAGTTGTTGTTGCTGAACTTGCCGCCTGCGTGCAGGCGGGTGAGGATCAGCTCGACACCCGGGATCTTCTCCTCCGGATGGATGTCCACTGGCATGCCGCGGCCGTCATCGCTGACCTCCACGCTGCCGTCCTTGTACAGGGTGATCTCGATCGAACGGGCGTGGCCGGCGAGGGCTTCGTCCACCGAGTTGTCGATCACTTCCTGCGCCAGGTGGTTCGGGCGCGCGGTGTCGGTATACATGCCGGGACGGCGCTTGACCGGGTCAAGGCCGGACAGGACTTCAATATCGGCGGCGTTATAACGGGCGTTCATCTGTCTTCGAAAGCTTGGAGCGACGGGCAAGTGTGGGGTCTGGCACGGGATTTTGCACGCCTGCGGTTCAGTCTCGGCGACGCAGAGGGGGTAAAATGGCAGCCGCTGGAATCTGAACGCCGGCGCTCCGTTGGATCAGAACGTCCAAGCCATACCGCGAGGAGGACTCCATGAAGAAGTTGCTGACCATTGCGATCCTGGCCGCTGCCGCTGTTGCAGTGCCGCTGGTGGTGGCGCAGAACGCCGGCCAGTCGGCCCCGCAACAGGGTGATCAGGCCGACAAGGCCCAGGCCGAGGCCGATGCCAAGGCCAAGCGCCGGGCCCAGGCCAATGCCCAGATGAAGGCGCAGGGCCAGCCGGCCCCGCAGCAGGAAGAGGAAGAGGAAGCGCGCAAGAAGCGCTGATCCCGCGGCCTGCCAGGCGCCCTTGCGACAAGGGTTGCGCTCCGGAACGCCCCGCTCAGCGGGGCGTTTCTTTTTAGGAACGTGGCGTCAGCCTCTTGGGTTGGCGGCCATCAATCTGTAAACTATGGCTTTCCGGGAGTAAGTGCGTGTCCACCCTTTGCGAATGGGCTGGAGCGGCCAAGCGTGGCTTCCAGCAAGGCGGGTCGCAGGTGACGGTCGATTTGACCGGCACGGCCGCCCCGACCTCGCACGATGGTTCCCGTCCGGCCCCCGCTGCCGCACGGATCCGCACCTCCCTCGCTGCCTCAGCGAACCGGAAAACCCCCTCTGAGCACCATGCCCGCCCTCCGGGTGCGCGTGGTGCTGCCGTTTTCCATTTCCAGACAGGATGCTTGCAGCCATGACTCCCTTGATTTTCGTAACCGGCGGCGTGGTGTCCTCGCTCGGCAAAGGCATTGCCGCCGCGTCGCTGGCCGCCATTCTCGAAGCCCGTGGCCTGAAGGTCACGATGATGAAGCTCGACCCGTACATCAACGTCGACCCGGGCACCATGAGCCCGTTCCAGCACGGTGAGGTCTATGTCACCGACGACGGCGCGGAGACCGACCTCGACCTGGGCCACTACGAGCGCTTCGTGCGCACCCGCCTCAGCCGCAAGAACTCGGTCACCACCGGCCGCATCTACGAGAACGTGATCCGCAAGGAGCGCCGCGGCGACTACCTGGGCGCGACCGTGCAGGTCATTCCGCACATCACCGACGAGATCCGTCGCTGCATCGACGAAGCCACCGAAGGCTACGACGTGGCACTGGTCGAGATCGGCGGCACCGTGGGCGACATCGAGTCGCTGCCGTTCCTGGAGGCGATCCGCCAGGTGCGCACCGAACGTGGCCCGGAGAAGGCGCTGTTCATGCACCTCACCCTGGTGCCGTACATCGGCGCCGCCGGTGAGCTGAAGACCAAGCCGACCCAGCACTCGGTGAAGGAGCTGCGCTCGATCGGCATCCAGCCGGACGTGCTGCTGTGCCGCTCCGAGCAGGCGGTGCCGGATTCGGAGCGCCGCAAGATCGCCCAGTTCACCAACGTTTCCGAGCGTGCGGTGATCAGCGTGCCGGACGTGGACGTGCTGTACCGCATCCCGTCCGGCCTGCATGCACAGGGCCTGGACGAAATCGTGGTGAACCAGCTGAAGCTGGCCGACAAGGCCGGTCCGGTCGATCTGTCGATGTGGGAAGACGCGGTCGATGCGACCCTGCACCCGCTGGACGAAGTGACCATCGCCGTGGTCGGCAAGTACGTCGATCACCAGGACGCCTACAAGTCGGTCGGCGAAGCACTGAAGCACGGCGGCCTGCGCCAGCGCACCAAGGTCAACCTGAAGTGGCTGGAAGCACAGGACCTGGAAGGCACCGACATGGCCGCACTGGCCGATGTCGACGGCATCCTGGTGCCGGGTGGCTTCGGTGATCGTGGTTTCGAAGGCAAGGTGCTGACCTCGAAGTTCGCCCGCGAGCAGCAGGTGCCGTACTTCGGCATCTGCTACGGCATGCAGGCGGCGGTGGTCGATTACGCGCGCAACGTGGTCGGGCTGGAAGGTGCCAACAGCACCGAGAACGATCGCCAGTCGCCGAACCCGGTGATCGGCCTGATCACCGAATGGCGCACCGCCAGCGGCGATGTCGAGAAGCGTGACGACAAGAGCGACCTCGGCGGCACCATGCGCCTGGGCCTGCAGGAGCAGCGCCTGAAGCCGGGCACGCTGGCCCGCGAGCTGTACGGCAAGGACGTGGTCGCCGAGCGCCACCGCCACCGCTACGAGTTCAACAACCGCTACCGCACCCAGCTGGAAGATGCGGGCCTGGTGATCGCCGGCAAGTCGATGGACGACACCCTGGTGGAAGTGGTCGAGCTGCCGCGCGACGCCCACCCGTGGTTCCTGGCCTGCCAGGCGCACCCGGAATTCCTGTCCACGCCGCGTGACGGCCATCCGCTGTTCATCGGTTTCATCCGTGCCGCGCGCGAGCGGAAGGCCGGCGGCAAGCTGCTTTCCGAAGCGCGCGCCTGACTTGTGAATGGGGGCTTCGGCCCCCATCCTGCATGCTTCAACCCCCAGCGCACCGGCCTGTCCGGTGCTGCGGACAACAAGGAAACGCCATGAAACTGTGTGGATTCGAGGTCGGGCTGGACCAGCCCCTGTTCCTGATCGCCGGCCCCTGCGTGATCGAGTCGATGCAGCTGCAGCTCGATACCGCCGGCAAGCTGAAGGAGATCACCGACAAGCTCGGCGTCAACTTCATCTTCAAGTCCAGCTTCGACAAGGCCAATCGCACCTCGGGCACCGCCTTCCGCGGCCCGGGCATGGAAGAAGGCCTGAAGGTCCTGGCCGAAGTGAAGAAGCAGATCGGCGTGCCGGTGCTGACCGACGTCCACGAATACACCCCGATGGACGAAGTGGCCTCGGTGGTGGATGTGCTGCAGACCCCGGCGTTCCTGGTCCGCCAGACCGACTTCATCCGCAAGGTGTGCTCGGCCGGCAAGCCGGTCAATATCAAGAAGGGCCAGTTCCTGGCGCCGTGGGACATGAAGCCGGTCGTGGAGAAGGCCAAGGCCACTGGCAACGAGCAGATCATGGTCTGCGAGCGCGGTGCCAGCTTCGGCTACAACAACCTGGTCAGCGACATGCGTTCGCTGGCGGTGATGCGCGAGACCGGTTGCCCGGTGGTGTTCGACGCCACCCATTCGGTGCAGCTGCCGGGCGGGCAGGGCACCAGTTCCGGTGGCCAGCGTGAGCACGTGCCGGTGCTGGCCCGTGCCGCCGTGGCGGTGGGCATCTCCGGCCTGTTCGCCGAGACTCATCCGGACCCGTCCAAGGCGCTGTCCGATGGTCCCAACGCGTGGCCGCTGGACCAGATGGAGGCCCTGCTCGAGACGCTGATGGAACTCGACGCGGTGACCAAGAAGCACGGTTTCTCGCGCTTCGCGTGAGTCGTGACCCGTGGGTGGCGCTGGAAACCCAGCGTCACCGCCGGCACTGGAGACAGTGGCCGTGGGGTCTGATCGCGCTGGGGCTGTCCGTGGTGTTCACCGTGGGCGTGTTCTGCCTGGTGCTGATCAGTGCTGCATCGGTGCGGCCACCGGGTGATGGCAGCAGCGCGCCCGATCTTCGGGCGTACTTCATTGCGCTGCTGGTGGCAGAGCTGGTCGGCGCCGTGGGGTGCGTCGCTGCCGCCGTACTGGCCTGGCGCCTGAACCGTGGCAAGGTGGCCGCCGGGTTGGCGATCGTCCTGCTGTCGCTGTGGCTTGGTGCCCTGTTCTACGGGC
>NZ_LEKR01000069.1:0-13194 GCF_001580555.1 Stenotrophomonas sp. DDT-1 | reverse complement strand
CGATCCAGCAAGATCAGCTGGAAGCACACGCCCTTTCAGCCGTGCCGCTCCAGCAGCTCGCGCGCGATCATCGCCGTGGCATCCAGCAGGTCATGGCCGCTACCCGCCTGCACCACCACTGCAAGCAGACCGCGGCCCACCTCGGCATTGCCGCTGGTCAGCTCCATCTCGCCTTCAAAGCACAGATCGGCCAACCATTCATGAGCCTGTTGCAGCCCGCGCTTGCGGACGCGGCGGAACTCCGCGAGCAGCTTCGCTTGGCCGGCCTCCTGCTCGCCATCGGCCAGCAGGCCGATGGCACCGCCGTGCGCTGCGCGCCAGAGGGCCGGTAGCGGGCGACCGTTCGCGTCCACCACGTCCGGCGAGAACTGCGCGCAGTACATTTCGTAGCGCTTGCCCGCTGTGCTGCGGGGCACGATGCCGGCTTCGGCCAGCAGGCGTTCGGCTTCATCCAGTGTGCTGAACTTCAAGCGCAGCAGTGCAGGGCGGCTCAGCTGTTGTGCCAGCGCGTGCTGGTTGGCCGCGAACCAGACGTTCCAGCCCACGGTTGCGCGGCCTTCCAGTGCGGCCTTGAAGTACTCCAGGTGTTCGGCGTCCATTGCGGTCTCCTGCGCTCCCTGCGCGATTGTAGCGGGAGCGTATCCGGGCCGGTCAGGCGTCGCCGCCGGAGAGGCAATGATGTGCCTCGCGCACCAGTTGTCGTGCGGCCACGATCAGTCCGTCGATATGGAAGGCGCCCAACTGTTCGTCCGGGCCGCCTTCGTTGCGCGCATGGTCCGCGGCCTGCAGCAGATCGAGCAATGCGCCGAGCCCAGACAGCGAGCGGCGCAACGAAGCGTGATTGCTGGCGCCCAGGGTGAGGCTGATGCACGGCTGTCCGTCATCACCGTCGGCCTGGTTGATCGCATTGAGACGGGCGAAGAACGTGGCCGACTGCGCCGGCAGGTTCTGTTCGTTCAGTGCGCACTCGATCTCGCGTGCGAGGTCTTCGGGCACATCGGCGGCGACGTCGCCGATCAGGGTGTGCAGGCGGGGATGGATGGCGGTGCGGTTGGTCATGGCGAAACCCTCACTGGCGTAGGGCCACCTTCCGGAGTGAAGGTGGCGGACGGTGCGGGTTGGCGTACCAAGGCAAACGAACTCCCATCGAGAAGAAGGCCTGGCGGATCTGTCGATCCCCACGCACCGGCCGCCATTGAAGGCAATCGGTGCATTCTCTCTGCTGCGACGTAAACCGCAGCGATGGGTGTTCATTCGTTTATTCGAGACGCCAATCCCGGCCAAGGCGTCTTGCCTCGGCGCGGCGATCTTCAAGCCGGGCAATCACATCGGTCTGTAAGGAAAATTCTCAACTGTCCCTAGGCAGGCCAGACGTTTCCCGTTGTGTGTCGTCCGACACCTGCAAGTAGTGCGGCCCATCACTGATGGCGCGCATCGCCGCCCCTGCCGACCGTGCACATGACGACTCCGGAGGGATGCCATCATGGCAATCGCGTCATCCCGCGCGGCGGAGGCGGGACCATGCCACGCATGGAGCCAGAAGGTTCCATTCCTGCGCTATCCCACCGCCCCGGGCAGGCGTAGTCTCAGCCCGTTGCCGTGCCCATCCACTCTGGAGTGCCACCATGCCGCTCGCCCGCATCGATCTTCGCAAAGGTAAATCCGCCGACTACCTGCAACGCGTCGGCGACACCATCTACCAGGCCATGCGCGCGGTGGGCGTGCCGGAAAACGATCGCTTCCAGATATTCCAGGAACACGCGCCCGGCACGCTGATCTACGATCCCGGCTACCTGGGCGTGGACCGCACCGACGACTTCATTTGCATCCAGATCACCTGGAACGAAGGGCGCACGCTCGAGCAGAAAAAGGCGCTGTACGCCGGCATCGCCGATGGGCTGCATGCGGCGGTGGGCATCCGCCGCGAGGATGTGTTCATCAATCTGGTGGAGGTGAAAAAGGAGAACTGGTCGTTCGGCAACGGGGTAGCGCAGTACGTGAGTTGATGCGGGAAGCGCATCCACGCATGGCGTGGATCTACACCTCGCTGCCGACCTGCTCGCCTTCGGTGGCCGCGGCACTGCGGGCCGCCTTCACTGCGTCGGCGCTGTTGGGTTGTTCGCACTCGATGCTGGTCACGTAGCCGTCGTGGCTGATGTTGTGCTCGGCGCGCTTGACCAGCCACTGCCCATCCACGCCATCGCGGAAGCCCTGCATCACCACCGTGGCTTCGGCCATCAGCGTCTCGCGGCCGGGCAGGGTGTAGCTCAGCGTACGCGTCTGCCGGGCCTGTTCCTGGTGCTTGGCGCGCGCTGCGGCTTCGGCGGCTTCGCGGTCGGCGTACGCCATGCGCAGGCGCACGATCGGTTCACCGCTGCCCAGCTTTACTTCCTGGCGCTTGGCACCGCGTACATCGCGATAGTAGGCAATGGTGGTGCCGGTCTTCTCGCGTGAGACGATGCTCACTTTGTAGCCACTGCCATCGGCCGGGGTCAGGGTGACGTCGGGAATGCGCTCACCGCTGGCACTGGTGGATTCGCCGCGCTTGACGAACATCAGGCGGCCGCCGCCCGGCTTGGCGATGGCATCATGCTGCTTGGCCAGGCGCAGCAGCAGATTCATGTCCGACTCCTGCGACTGCACTGTCAGCGGCAGTGCGATCGACGCCAGCGATCCGCTCACGGCCGCGCTGAGTCCGTGCTCGCCGGCCATGCGCTGGACCATGCCGCCGATCGTCGTGCCCTTCTTCCAGGTGCGCGTCTTCTGCGTCTGCAGATCGTTCTTGCCGCCCTTGCTGGCCTCGAACGGTGCGGCGCGCGCGCGCAGGGTCATGCTGCCCGGGTAGCCGGAAATCTCCACCTCATCGCAGATGTACAGGCCCATGCGCCGCACTTCGCCGTCATAGCCGATGAAGGCTTCCAGCTCCGCGCCTGCCGGCGGCAGCTGGATCGGATCGGACGGATCATGGTCGGCCAGCTGCAGCTCCAGCATGTCCGAGTTGTTGTCGGTCTCGTCGGTGATACGCAGTGATTTGAAGCGCGACATGATCTTGTCGGTGATGTCCTGGCTGTTGGCCACCACGCGGAATGCCGGTGTGATGTTCAGTCCCACAGTGCGATCCCCTTGCGTTCGCCGGCGGGGCGCTGCACGTCTGGCAGAGTGATCGCGATGCCCGCAGGCAGTACCGCGCCGCGGGCGGCCAGGCCCGGGTTGGCGTCGAGTATCGCGCGCAGAATGGCCGGTGATTGTTCGCCATAGTGCGCATGCGCGATGCGGTCAACGACGTCGCCATCGCGGGTGTTATACGTTCGTGCCATCGCTGTGCTTCCGCAGGGAGAGGGTGAATTCGTGCCGCTGGATTCCCGCATCGACGGTGAAGCCGGAGGCGGTGGCGTCGATCTTGTCGATGACCCACAGCCCCAGGTTTCCGCCCTTGCCGGTCAGCAGCCGCTGTGGCTTGCCCTGTGCCGCCAGCCTGCGCAGCTGCGAGAGCTCATTGCCGGCGCCCCGGAACGCATAGTGGATGACGCCCGGCAAGGTCATGCTGGCCTTGCCGGGGCCGGTGTACTGCAGGGCGGCCATCTGCCCGATGCGCTCCTGGGCTGCCCAGCCATATTCGTTGCTCTGCTGGATCTCCTGGAACACGGCGGTGTTGAGGCTGAACTTGAAGCCGCCCAGCATCAGCAGCACCGGGGCGTTGCCGGAGTCGTTGCTCTGGAAACTGGACAACAGCTTGTCGATGGATGCGGTTACGAACTCGCGCTTCATGCTTAGTTCCTGTCTGCCAGGCCGCCACGGGCAGCAACCGCGTTGCGGCGCTGCAGTTCGTCGGCCGTGCGACGTGCCACCGATTCGCTGGATTCACCGGGTTGCTGGTGGATGGTGATGTTATTGGTCTGTTGTTGCTGCACGGTGGTGACGCCGCGTGGGGAGGGCGATGGCATGTCGGGTGCGGTACGACCCCGAGCGGCCTCGCTGATGCCTCCCCATCGCTTGCGCACCCCCGGCCCGTCCAGCGTGGCGACGTCACCGGCCAGGCCCACGGCGTCATCCAGGCCACCTCGGCCGCCGGCGCGCATGTTGGTGTACCCCACCATGCCGTTGCCGATCGCTTCTGCACCACCGGCAAGCATCTCCTTCCCGAAGTCCAGGCCCTTGCCGACCAGCGCACTGACCTTGCCGATGCCTCCTTCGACGAACCCCATCAGCTTCTCGACGTAGGGCATGAGGAAATCCAGCTTCGGAACGAGCCAGTTGAACAGGGATTCGGCACCGGACTTGATCGCGGTCCACATCATGCTCAATACGCTGCCGATCCCGCTCGCGACGGTCGTGTACACGTTGCCCATCCAGACGACGTACTGCACCAAGCCGCTGATGAGCTGGATGTTCATTCTCAGGCCTTCCATCAGAACGGTACCGAGGAAGCTGCCGATCTGGGCAACGCGTGACAGTTCGTTGCCGGTGTACTGTGCAGGTGCAAGCATCTTCGACAGCCAGTCCCACGCCTGGCCGATCAGCCCGCTCATGACTTCCCAGGCGGGGCGCAGTGGTTCAACCGCGCGCATCAGTTCACCCATCGCCGCGGTGCCTGCACCGCTCAGGCCGTCCCAGACGCCGCCCAGGAATGCCTCGATCGGTTCCCAGTACTTGCGCACCAGGATGGCGCCTGCGGTGATCGCTGCGATGGCGATCGTGATCGGCCCGCCACCGATGGCCGCCACCGCAGTGGCAACCACACGGAAGCCCGACGCCAGGCGCATGGCCATCGGCCCGAAGCGCCCCATCTGTGCCAGCAGGCTGCCACCCCGGAACAGCTGGAAGGCCTTCTGCACGCCCAGGATCGGGCCCTGCAGGAAGGTCCAGGCATAGCGTGCGCCGAGCACCGCCGTGCGCATGCCCAGCATGCCGACCACGATCTGCGTGGTGTTGGCGATCAGCTTCGGGTTTTCCTGCACGAACGAGGTGACCCCGTTCAACAGTTCGGTCAGCTTGACCGCGGCCTCGCCAACTGCAGGCAGCAGGGCCGCACCGAAGGCCTTGGACAGGTTGTCCACGGCGATCTTGGCGCCTTCGATTTTCTGCGGATCGGTCTGCATCGCATCGGCATACGCCGCATCGGTGGTACCCGCCGATCCATTCAAGGCCTTGTCGCGGACGCGGATGTAGGTATCCCAGTTCTCGATCATCGGCTGGACGAAGTTCTTCGCCTGTGCATCGCTGAACAGGGTGCCGATCTTCTTCTGGTCGCCCGCGGTCGCCTGGATGATTCCCTGCATCGCAGCGTCGAAGGGATTGCCGCCGCTGGTCTGTGCATCGCCGATGATCTTGCGCAGATCCAGGTTCAGGCTCTTCTTGGCCTTCTCCTGAATGTCCGGCGAGAGCACCTCGGACATGAAGCTCTTCATGTTGCTGGCGGCCTTGTCGGCGCCGCCGGCCGGGTCCAGCGTGGCCTGCAGGGCCGCGCCGAGGGTGGCGGTCGCCGAGGTGCCCTGCAGCTTCATCGCTTCGAACGACGAACCCAGGGTAGGCAGCACTGCGGCCATGTCCTTCAGGCCCAGGCCGCCCTGCCGGCTGTTGACCACCAGCACATCCAGCGCGCTCTGCATGCGCGAGGGATCGATATCGAACGACTGCTGCAGGGCGGCCGCAGCCTGGGCCACATCATCGATGCTGGCACCGGTGACGGTGGTGGTCCGCCCGACAGCACCGAGGCTGGCCTGGGCCGACTGCGCATCCATGCCGGCGTCGATCATCAGCCTGATCGAGCGCTGCAGCGCGTCGGCGCCCTGGTTGGTTGCACGCGACTGTTCCAGGATGGCCTGCCCCAGTGCGCTGACCTGGGCGCGGCTGAGGTTGGCTGCCACGCCGATCTGCTGGTTCTGGCGGGCGAAGCCGGAGGCGTTCTCGACCGGCTTGGCCAGCGCGGTAACGGCCGTGCCAAGCGTGCCGCGTGCCTCGCCAAATGCCGAGCCGAGCTTCCCGCGCTTCTCCAGGTTGGCGTCGCGCTTTGCTTCGATGCTCTCCAGCGCCACCTGCGAGGCACGCAGAGCATCGACCTGGGTACGCATGCGGGCGTACTCCTTGCTGGTCGTACTCATGCGCGCGAGCCTGCGATCCAGCAGGGTCACCTCGGTGCCGAGGCGCTTGATACCGTCGTTGGCAAAGGAGAAGGCGTCCTTCAGTGACTTGGACACCTCGCCGCCGATCGTGATCGTTGTCGTTTGAACGTTACTGGCCATGTACCGGCAATCCCTGAATCCACCAGATGAACTTCGACACCCGCAGTGTCATGATCTCGCGCAGGCCCCAGCCGGTATGACCGGCCAGGGCGAGCACTCCCTGCCTGATCTGAGGCAGGGTCAGGTGGTAAAAAGCGCGACGCCTGCCTGCAGTCGTGCGTAGTCGCGCAGCGGCATCTTGCGCACGTCTTCCGGCGAGACCTCGCACAGGTTGGCGATCATCCGCACCTCGCGCTGTGCGTCGCTGCCCTTGTCATCCTGGTAGCGCTCCATGTCTTCCACGGTCGGTTCGCGCATGCGCAGCACAGCGGTTTCCATGCCGTTGACCTGGCGCGGGCGGGTGAGGGTGATCTCGGCGAAGCCATCGCGCTCGATGACGGTGTCGATGGGGGTCTTGGTCTTGCTGGACATGGATGCGTTCCTGGAATGCGATGCGGTGCGATGGATGCGGGGGCGCGAGGCGCCCCCGGGTTCTTCAGTGCGGCGAGGGTTCAGATGCCCAGTGCGCCGCGGATGCCGGCCAGCACGTCCACGCCACCCTGGCGGGCGATCATGTTGACCACGTCGATCTCCTGCACGACCTGGGCACCATGGGTCAGCTTGTAGTAGCTCAGCGCCAGGTTGACCTTGATCGTGCCCTTCTCGCCGACCTTGGTTTCGCCACGGTCCAGCAGCTTCACCTTGCCGCGCATGTTGTGCACGACCTGCGTCACTTCGCCGTCATCGCCTTCCAGCGCTTCGCGGGCGGTGAAGCCGTATTCCTTGCTTTCGATGACGTGGAACTTGCTCATGATCTCCGCGTCGTCGGAGGCGAACTCGACATCGGCGGTCAGCTTGTCATGGCCGAGCACGATCTCGGTCGGGGCCAGCATGCCGCCGGCCTGGAAGTCCTCGGTCTTCAGCGACAGCTTGGGGGCGGTGAAGGACATCACGCTGCCGGCATAGCCCTTGCCGTCGACGTAGAAGTTGAAGTTTTTGCGGATCTTGCGCGCCATGCTTAGAAGATCTCCGAGACGTAGTTGTTGTTCATGTGCATGCGGAAGGTCAGCTGCTCACCCGGGTAGGTCGGGGTGAAGTCGAAGTCCCAGTAGAAGCGGCCCTGGGCCACGCTGTCCGCTGCGTTCAGGTCGGGGTCGATCCAGCAGTTGCCGCCGAGGATCGCGCCCTGGGTCTTTAGGCCGCGCAGGAAGGCATTGACACCCTCACGCACGTCGTCGACGTAGGTCTTGCTGATGCCGCGGTCGACGGCCCACAGGTGGGCGGCCTCGAGGCTGTCGGCAATGATGTCGGCAGTGCGCACCACACACAGGAACTGCCACTTCTGGTCGCTGCTGGCGGTACGGTTGCCCCACAGGCGGAAGCCACCTTCGCGGATGATGGTCGCCACGTTCGACTGGTTCAGCAGGTTGGCGCGGCTGGTCGCGTCGGACAGGCCGAAGTCGATCGCACGTGCGGTACCGACCACGCCGTTGAGCTCGAGGTTGGACGGCGATGCCCACCAGCCGCGTTCGTTGTCGCTGCGGGCAATGGCACCGGCCACGGCACCGGAGGCATAGCGGGTGACGATGGCGTCACCGGACTGCACCAGCAGCGCCGGGTCGACCACGTAGACGCGCTTGGAACCGGTCAGGGCGGTGGTGCTCTTGGCAGCGTCGTCGGTGCTGTTCGGGCCATCCTTGATGATCACCGCGCGCAGCTTGTCGGCAATGCCGAGCAGTTCGGCCACGACCGGGTTGGCCAGCAGTTCGGTATCGCGCTTTTCGTGGGTGTGGGTGAAGCCCGGTACCGCCAGGATGCGGGGCTTGATGCCCACCACCGACTTTGCCGCCAGCAGTGCATGCACGCCGGTGTAGGCACCGGTCTGCGCGTTCACGCCGCCCAGCACATTGGCCAGGGTGTCGTTCTCGGTGGCGCCCTTCTCGACGCGGATGACGACGACGACCGCGTTGGACTGGTCGAAGATGGCGTCGAGCTGGCCCGGGAGGGTGCCCTCATCGACTTCGGTTGCGGCGTTGGCGAGCAGCTTGGCTGCCTGCGAACGCGAGGTCACCAGGACCGGAGTGTTGTAGGGGAAGGCGATCTTGTCGGCGCGGGGCGCGGTGCCCACGATGCCGATGACGCTGGTCGAGGCAACAGCGATCGAGCGGGAACCACCATCGATGTTGACGACCTGCACGCCATGCAGAAATTCGGCCATGCGTTGTTTTTTCCTTGGTTGGGTGGGTGCTGCGGTCGCGATCTGCGCCGCATGGGGACATGTTCGTATCTGGCCGCGGCTGGATTAATTGCAGCGGTGGCCCGAAATCACGGTTGCGGTTGCGGTTGCGCGGCCGGGTCGGGTTCGGGGGCAGTGACCATCACCCAGGCAGCACGGGCTTCATCGAAGGTGACCGGGTAGCTGCGATCTGCAGGCGGTGCCAGATCGGTGACCGATGGCGGCAGCGCGACCCCACGGGAAACGGGAGTCGCGAAGCTGGCATCGTGCTTGTTCCACAGCGGTCGCGAGCTGTAGTCCGGCAGCAGCGTCCATTCGCGGCGGCTGGCATTCCACGCGTTGTATTGCGCGGTGGTGCCATCCAGCTTGAATGGTTCGGACAGGGTCACGTCCTTGGGCAACGGCTCGCCCAGCGCAAGGCGATTGGGTATCGCCATCGCGGTGCGTGTGTCCCACAGCATGTGGTTACGGAAATCGGCCACCGTTTCCCAGCGTGAGCCGTCATCGGCCAAGCGCAGTGCCTGGTATTCGCCGGCAGTTTGGCGAGGCGTGACGTCCACGGTGAAGTCGGGCAGGTTCCAGGTACCGTCCGGGGAAGGCTGCAGGCGGATCTTGCCCATGTAGGCGCGGGTATCGGGATCGTAGGAGTGCGCGAAGCGCGGTTCAGTAGGCAAGCTCATGTCCTCAGTACGCGATGCAATAGATCATCCGCAGGCCGGCAGGCAGGTTGCGGTCGCCACCGGTGTTCTCCACCACGATGGTGTGGGTGTGTGCACCGGCATCGGCGGCCGACGCGGCATGGCCGTGGTCACCGACCTGGGCGATGGAAATGGTGTGCGAGTGGCCGCCGGCGCCGTTCATGCCGATGTTGTGGCCATGTGCGCCTGCGCCGTCGGTGCTGAAGCTATGGGCGTGACCGCCGGCGGGTGCTGTGGCGCCGTCCGGATACAGCGCATCGTTGTCGCGTTCGCGATAGACGCCGTAGCCGTTGAGGGCAGGATTGGAGGGAACAACGCCTCCATGCTGGTGGTCGCCGGCCCACGAGGTGCCACCGGTATGCGTATGGTGGCCCTGCGAGTCGGTCCATGCACCGTGCGCGTGGTCACCGACGGCACTGGCGCTGGCACCGTGGGAGTGCGCGCCGCCTGCGCCCACGGAAATGGCGTGGCTGTGGTTGCCTGCTGTTGCCGCGCTTGCACCGTGGGCATGGCGGATCACTTCACCCTGGGTGAAGCTGCCGACCGCTTCCGGGTTCAGCGTGTGCGTGACCACCGTGCCTTCCTGCATTGCCGGGAGGTTGAAGGTGGTCGCACCATCACCGGCGCCGTAGCGGGTACCGATGGCGGCGAACAGTGCCGGATAGCTGGCACGCGGAACAGCGGCGCCATTGCACAGCAGCATGCCGTTGGGCGCAGTGGCACCGGCGAACAGAATCACCTGTCCGGGCACGTGCACGCTGGATGGCACGCCGGTCATGTTGCGCCAGTCCAGGTAATGGTTGCCGTGCCTGCCATCGAGCAGATCGGCATCCAGGCCCTTGTCGGCGCCCTCGTCCTTCAACGCTGCCGATTTCAGCCCCAGGGCGGAACGGAACGCGGCATCGGTTGCGATCGACAGCAGCGTGCGCACGAACTGGGTGGGGGCGCTGGCACCAAAGCGCTTGTCGATGAAGGCACGCAGCCCGCGCGGTGTCACCGCACGCTGGGTGTCTGCACCATCTTCGGTCTCGGTCGTAGTGGCCAACTCGACCACGCCCTGCACTTCGGTGGTGGAAGGGGGATAGATGAATTCGGCATTGCCGAATTCGATCAGCGCGGTATCGACTTCACTGAAGCGGGTATCGGTGGAGAGCAGCAGCATCGAGGCTGCGGTCTTCTCCATGATGGGATCGGTCTGGCCGAAGGTTGCAAACAACGTGCCGTCGCCCAGGTACAGGCCGAAGCCGCGCAGGCTGTAGGCGGTAGCGCTGTCGTCGCGGATCGTGACGTGCAGCGTGTCATCTCCCACGGCGTTGCCGCCGAAAGTGGTGACCCGCTTGATCTCGCCGGGCAGGGCGGTCAGCCCCGTCGTCGGCGTGAATGCCGTGGACGTCAGGCCGATCTCGGTGATCAGCACGGCATTGGTGCCGGTGTTGGGTGGATTGACCAGCTTGGCAAAGCCGGCGTCGGTGATTTTCAAGCGCATGCGGGGTTTACTCTCCGATCAGTTGGATGCGGCGGAAGGTGGTGCCCTGGGCACCGACAAGTGCACCGATACCGGCGCTGGCCTGCATGCCCTGGGTGAAGGTGAAGTGCGATCGCACCGGCTTGGTCCGGCTGATCTCGCCGATCACGTCGTCGACGAACTTGGCGGTGGCGGTCTCGCCGCCCTGGTTGGCGATGGTCATCACCGCTTCGAAGGTGTGCGGTGCACCCTGCGGCTGCATCTCCCACCATTCGCGGATCAGGATCGAGCCACCAAAAGCGGCGACCACGTCGCGCACGCTGCCCCAGGTGCCCTTGCGGCGCTGGATGGCGATCGCGGCGCGTACGCGTGCACGCTTCACCGTCTCCGGCCAATACGCTTTCCATTCGTCAACGGACAAGGCCCAGGCCAGCCAGGGCAGCAATGCGGTCGGACAGCGGTCGGCGTCCCACAGTGCGGTGATGTCTACCGGCAGCGGACGGGCGACGATGGCGCGCGCCAGTCCACGTTCGGCATGGGTGGCATTAGGGGGCAGCAGGTTGGGAGCACCCGGAACCGCGATCTGCGCATCGCCTTCGATCAGCGTGCCGGGTGCCGGGGCGGCCGACAGGATGACCGTGGCGCCGCTGATGGCAACATCGCGCAACCGCTGCCGTCCTTGCTGGTCGGTGCGGTACACCGCCTGCAGGGTTGCCAGTGCACCACCGGGGTGACGGAAGGTACGGTTTCGCCCATCGATGGCACCGCTCAGACGCGCGCCGATCAGGCGGGTGGCAGCGTCACTCATCATTGCCGCCATGGGTCAGCGTGATGCTGGTGCAGTGCGTGGCCTGGGTACGATCAACCACGATGTCTTTGGCCGGGTTGGTGATCTCCACGCGCTGCACGCCCTCGGCATGCAGTGCGGCGAACAATCCCGAACGGGTGACGTCGCGGCCGAGCCGATGCGATTCGCTGATGTAGCGGTCAAGGCGGGTGCGCGCTTCGGCCAGCACCACCTGCGAATCCGGGCCGGCAAAAGTGAAAAGTGCGGCGTCGACCGTGTAGTTGATGATGGCAGCGGGTTTAACCACTACGTGATCGGTCAGTGGTCGCACGTCATCCGCACTCAGCTTTGCGTCGACGATATCGAGCAGACCCTGGGAAGCGGTGCCGTCGCCTTCGCGTGAGAGCACAGAAACCACTACCTCGCCAGGGGAGGGACTGGTTGCGCTGGCATCCAGCACACGGGCGTCGGCGCTCAGCGCGTGGAAGATGTAGGCACCCTCCGGCCCAGCCACACTGAAGCCTTCCGGCCCCAGCTGGATGCGGCGTCGGAAATCCTCGTCACTTTCGTAACGCGGTGCGATGCCTTGCTGCGGCTTGCCGGGGTCCAGCACCTGGCGGGCGATGCCGAAGATCGCAGCCAGATGGTCCAGATCGTTGCCGACGGCATAGGCCAGCATCACGCCACGTGCTGCATCGTTGACCCGCTGGCGATCGAGCAGGCGCAGGTAGGTGCAGACCTCGAGGATCTTGAAGGCCGGGTCCGACGGCAGCAGCGCGTCGAAGGTGGGATCCAGGGCCTGCAGCGCGGTCAGCGATTCATCGAACATGGCTTCGAAATCGAGCACTTCGATGACCGCCGGGGCAGGCAGCTGGGACAGATTGACACTGGTGAACGAGCCGGATGCCACGGTTAGCGAACCTCGATTCCTTCGATGGTGATGGCCTCGCCGTCGGGCAGGTGGATTCCGGTCACTGCCAGGATCATCACGCCGGGGGCGGGGAGGGAGACGTCGATGTTCTCGACGTGGAGACGCGGTTCCCATCGCGCGAGCGCGTCGACGGTGGCCGCGATCAGGTCCATGCGCAGCGAGCGGTTGGTCGGCGCATCGATCAGTTCGAACACGCGCGAGCCGTATTCGCGGCGCAGTACGCGGGAGCCAAGGGGCGTGGTGAGAATGTCACGCACGGACTGGTGCAGATGGGCGAGCCCATCCAGTGATTTGCCGGTGTTGGCGTCGATTCCTCGCATGGCCTCTATCGTCGTGGAGTGCGGGTATTCAGGGCATTGCAGGCGTGGCCGATCAGGCCTGCGCCGGCGTGGTGGGAGCGGTCGGCCCCTGCGCGGTGTGCGTGTGTGCCTTCAGCCCGATGGCACCTGCCTTGATCTCGGCGGGTGTGCTGATGTCCTTGCCCGCACTGATCGCGCCGGTGACGTCCAGGTTGCCAGTCGCCTTGATCGACGGCGTATCGAGCACGATCGATTCGCTGGCGATCACCTGCGCACTTGCACAGGTGACAGTGACCTTGCCGCTGCCAACATGGACGTTGAGCGTGCCGGTTTCCTGGTCATACTCGACGATGCTGCCGTCGGCGTACTCGGTGCGCTGCCGCAGTCGCGAGTCGGCGGGCGCCGGGAACCGGTCCTGGTACAGGCTGCCGAGCACGAGTGCCTGGCCGGGGTCGCCATAGGGACAGGCGAGTACCACCTGCTCGCCGGGTTCGGGGGCACACCAGCTGCGCACGCCGGGTCCGGCCCGGCGTTCCAGCCAGGGAATCCAGTCGGTG
>NZ_LEKR01000068.1:0-13246 GCF_001580555.1 Stenotrophomonas sp. DDT-1 | reverse complement strand
GCGCGCACTGGGCCGCAGTCGGCGTGCGGTAGAAGGTGCCGTTGATCTCGATGCAGCGCAGGGCGCGGCTGGCATGGGCCAGTTCCTCGCGCTGCGGCAGTCCCACCGGATAGAACATGCCGCCGCGCCACTCGGGAAACACCCAGCCACCGATGCCGCAGCGGATCTCCGCCTGCCGGGCGGTCGCGGTCACTGGTCGTGGTCCTCGCGCCAGGGGTCGTAGCTGCCGAACCACCACAGGTAGCCTTCAGGATCGGCACAGGCGTAGCCGCGGCCACCGTAGTCCTGGTCGGCAATGTCGATGACGATGCGCGCCCCAGCCGCCTTGGCCCGCGCATAGTGCGCATCGACATCGGTGACGATCACGCAGGCACTCTGGGTCTGGCGGCCGCCGACTTCTCCGGGCAGGACCGCGTGTTTGCTCCACGCGCTCTGGTTGTTGGCCGAACCGAGCATGATCATGCCGTTGCCGAAGGTCAGCTGGGCATGGAAGACCGTATCGCCATCGGCATACACGGCCTGGGCATGGAAGCCGAAGGCCCGTTGCAGCCAGTCGATGGCGGCCAGCGCGTCGCGGTAGCGCAGGCACGGAATGATGGTGGAGCCGTTGCTTGGTTGGCCGTTCCCGCCCATGACACCCCTCCTATGGCACAGGGCAGGGTGCATCGGCGACCGTTACCATCCCGCGAAACCCCGGTGACGGCCTGCACATGGCCGCGACCCCTGTTCGGAGATGGTGCTGGATGAAAACCTGGATCGGAGGAGCCGTGCTGCTGGCGTGCACGACCATGGCCAATGCGGCGACCCCGCAGCAGCTGCAGGACCTGGATGCGACCGTCGAGCGCGTGCGCACGCAGTTCGACGTGCCCGGCATCGCCGTGGCCGTGGTCAAGGACGGCCAGGTGGTGCTGGAACGTGGCTGGGGCGTGCGCGAGCAGGGCAAGCCGGAACCGGTGCAGGCCGACACCCTGTTTGCCATCGCTTCCAATACCAAGGCGTTCACCGCCACCTCGCTGAACCTGCTGGCCGAGGACGGCAAGCTGAAGATGGATGACAAGGTGATCGACCACCTGCCGTCGTTCCGCATGTCCGATCCGTTCGTGACCGGGCAGATGACGATCCGCGACCTGCTGTCGCATCGCAGCGGGCTGAGCCTGGGCGCCGGTGACCTGCTGTTCTGGCCGGCTACCTCCTACAGCAACGCCGAAGTGGTGGAGCGACTGGGCAGGGTACCGCTGAAGGGCGGCTTCCGCGAAAGCTATGCCTACGACAATATCCTGTACGCGGTCGCCCAACAGGTGATCGAGCGCGTGTCCGGCATGAGCTACCAGCAGTTCCTGCAGACGCGCATCTTCGACAAGGTGGGGATGGCTGGCACGCGCTACAACGCCGACCACCTGAAGCCAGGTGACAAGGCGGCGGTCGGCCACGCCAAGTACGATTTCAAGGACCTGCGCACCGTTGCACCGCTGACCTGGTCGAACAATGCCGGCGCCGGTGGCATCTATTCCAGCGCGCACGACATGGCGCGCTGGATGCAGGTGCAGCTGGCCGAAGGCAAGCTGGCTGACGGCACGCCGTTGTTCAGCGAGAAGAGCCAGCAGCAGATGTGGCGGATGATCACCCCGCAGTCGATCCCGGCGCCGAGCGTGCCGGAGCTGGCACCGGCGCGGGCCAACTTCGCTGGCTACGGCGAAGGCTGGAGCCTGAGCGACTACCGTGGTCAGAAGCTGGTCTGGCATACCGGTGGCTGGCCGGGCATGGTCTCGCGGTTGACCCTGGTGCCAGGCGAGAAGCTGGGCGTGGTGGTGCTGACCAACCAGGAAGTGGGCGCGGCATTCAATGCGATCACCCTGAGCGTGCTTGACGCTTACCTGGGCGGAGAAAAGCACGATTGGGTGGACGCCTATGCCAAGGCCGTGGCCAAGGGCCAGGACAAGGCCGACGAGGCCTGGGCCAAGCACCAGAGCGCACGCGACAAGGGCAGCAGGCCATCGCTGGCGCTGGCCGGCTACACCGGCAGCTTCCGTGACCGCTGGTATGGCGACATGCAGATCAGCGCCGAAGGCAAGGGCCTGCACCTGCGCTTTGCGAAGACCGCGCAGCTGAGCGGGCGCCTGGAGCACTGGCAGCACGACACCTTCATCGTGCGCTGGGACGACCGTTCGCTCAACGCCGATGCGTTCGTGAACTTCAGCCTGGACCCGGATGGCAAGGTGCGTGAGGTGCGCATGCAGCCGATTTCCGACCTGACCGATTTCAGTTTCGATTTTCAGGACCTGCTGTTCACCCCGGTCAAAGAATGAGGGTAGCGCCGGCCGCTGGCCGGCAACCTCATGATCCCTGGAAACGTCGCGAGGTTGCCGGCCAGCGGCCGGCACTACCGGCGCCACGGCATCGTCGGCCGGCGTACACATCCGGCGTGGGATACTCCGCCGGCTATTGATGGCGAGGGAATGCGATGTTCCGTTGGTTTGAATCCCTGATTCCGGTGTTCCCGCCCGTGGATGGGCGCATGCCACCGCGCAAGGTGCTGCCGTTCTACCTGCACTACCTGCGCCCGGTGTGGCCGGTGCTGCTGGCCACGCTCATCGCCGGCCTGCTCCTGGCGCTGGTGGAAGTGGCCATGTTCGATTACCTGGGCCGCATCGTCGACATGGTCGCCGAGCAACCCGGTGCCGATTTCTTCAAGCGCCATGCCAATGAACTGGGCTGGATGCTGTTCATCACGGTCATCGCGCGGCCGATCCTGGTCGGCCTGCACAACCTGCTGGTCAACCAGGCGATCGTGCCCGGCCTGAGCAACCGCTCGCGCTGGCTGATGCACAACTACGTGGTTCGGCAGAGCCTGAGCTTCTTCCAGAACGACTTCGCCGGCAGTGTCGCCAACCGGGTCATGCAGACCGGTACCTCGCTGCGCGAGTCGGCGGTACAGATGGTCGATTCGCTCTGGTACATCGTGGTCTATACCGGCACGGCGCTATACCTGTTCGCGCAGGCGGACTGGCGGTTGATGGTGCCGCTGGTCCTGTGGCTGCTCGCCTATGCGGTGATCATGGTCTACTTCGTGCCGCGCGCGAAGGAACGGGCCTGGATTGCGTCCGAAGCGCGCTCCAAGGCAATGGGCCGCATCGTCGATGGCTACACCAACATTCCCACGCTGAAGCTGTTCGCCCATGGCGGGCGCGAGCAGGCCTACGTGGCCGAGTCGATCCAGGAACTGGCGGTCAAGCACCGCGCGCAGACCCGGGTGACCACCGGCATGGACCTGACCATCGCCATCGTCAACGGTTTCCTGATTGCCGGTACCTGTGGGCTCGCGCTGTGGCTGTGGAATGGTGGCCATATCACCGTGGGCGCGATCACCCTGGCGACCGGCCTGGTGATCCGCATCCACAACATGTCCGGCTGGATCATGTGGACCATCAACGGCATCTTCGAGGACATCGGCACGGTGCAGGATGGCATCACCACCATCGCCCAGCCGCTGACCGTGCAGGACCGCGAGGACGCGGTGCCGCTGCAGGTGACCCGTGGTGGCGTGCAGTTCCAGGACATCCACTTCCATTACGGCAAGAAGGGCGGCGTGATCGCCGGCCTCGACCTGGTGGTGAAGCCGGGCGAGAAGATCGGCCTGGTCGGTCCTTCCGGTGCCGGCAAGTCGACCCTGGTGAACGTGCTGCTGCGCTTGTACGACCTGGAGAGCGGCCGCATCCTGATCGACGGCCAGGACATCGCCTACGTCACCCAGGAAAGTCTGCGCCAGCAGATCGGCGTGGTCACCCAGGATACCTCGCTGCTGCATCGTTCGATCCGCGACAACCTGCTGTACGGCCGCCCCGACGCGACCGAGGAGCAGCTGCGTGCTGCCGTAGCCAAGGCGCGTGCCGAGGCCTTCATCGATACGCTGGTGGACGGGCAGGGGCGCCGTGGCTACGACGCGCATGTCGGCGAGCGCGGCGTGAAGCTGTCCGGTGGCCAGCGCCAGCGCATCGCCATTGCCCGCGTGCTGCTGAAGGATGCGCCGATCCTGGTGCTGGACGAAGCGACCTCGGCACTCGACTCGGAAGTCGAAGCGGCGATCCAGGACAGCCTGGATGAGCTGATGGGCGGCAAGACGGTGATCGCAATCGCGCACCGGTTGTCGACCATCGCGCGCATGGACCGGCTGGTGGTGATGGACCAGGGCCGCATCGTCGAGACCGGCAGTCATGCCGAACTGATCGCGGCCGGTGGCCTGTACGCGCGCTTGTGGGCGCGACAGACCGGTGGTTTCGTGGCCGCGGAGCAGTGATTGCTTCAAGGCTTTTTGAACGGGGCACGGAGGCGGAGCCCAGGCAATTGCTTCGACGCATCGAGATCTGATGCGGACGTAAAGCGCCACGCTGTGGTGCAATCCGCGCGTTGTTTTCGCACAACTGACGCTAGATGTTCGGCTCGTCTTTCGTCCTCAATTCAGCGGGAGGGAGTGGAAATGAGAATCACGGATTTCCTGGTGATGGACGGTGAGGGTGACCAGATCCCTGCTGATCCGCATGGCAACCATGTGGCTTTCAACTGTTTCGAGTGCGGATACCCAGTCGTGGCTGGCTCATTGGAAAACGAGCGTGGCAGTGATGAGGATTGTCCTGCAGCCTGTCGTGGCTGTGGTGCCGAGTACTTCGTGGATCTGCGGCTGGGCTCAAAGAAAATGTACATCCATCTGCTCTGATCCGGCAGCAGCCCAAGCAGGGGCGAACAAAGAAAGCGGCCCGGGTTTCCCCGGGCCGCTCCGCTTCATCTCACACCGTCCCGATCACTCGATCGGCTGGTCCAGCATCATCTGGCGGGCGAAACGCACCGGCGGCGCGCCGTAGGACAGCACCTGGTCGTGGTACGCCTTCAGGTTGAACTTGTCCCCCAGCTTCTCCTGCACTGCCTTGCGGGTGTCGAAGTGTTCCTGCGCACCGACGAAGTAGGTCGGCAGCTGTGCCGACGTCAGCTGCGCGCGCACCCACTTGCCGGCCGCTTCGCTTTCCTGCTGGAACGCGTCGTGGGTCATCAGGTGCATCGCCTTTTCGCGATCCCAGTTGTCCACGTGCACGCCCTGGTCGAGGATCGCGTTGGAGATCGTGCGCAGGTAGAACTTCAGCTGCACCAGGTGGAACAGCGGATCGTTGTTGAGGTAACCCTGCTCCTGCATCATGCGCTCGGTGTAGACCGCCCAGCCTTCGGCGAACAGGCCCGAACGCAGCACCGCACGCAGGGTCGAGGGGAACTTGGCCGAGTGCCAGCCTTCCAGGTAGTGGCCCGGGGTGCCTTCGTGGATGCTCAGCAGGTGGATCATGCGCGAGTTGTACTCACGCAGGAACGAGTCGACCTGCTTCTCGTTCCAGTCGTCCGGAATCGGCGACACGGCGTAGAAGGTCTTCAGGTTCTTGTCCAGCGGGCCCGGCGAATCGCAGTAGGCCACGGCCACGCCACGCTGGAATTCCGGCATCAGGATGATGTCCACCGGCGCATCGGGCAGCGTCATCAGATCGTGCTCGCGCACGAACGCGGTGGACTGCTCCAGCGCGGCCTTGGCATCGTCAACCACCTTGTCGCGTGCCGGCTTGTCGGCGTAGGCCAGTTCCAGCGCGGCCTCGATCGCCTTCTGCTGCTGCTCGTCGGTCGGCTGGGCCGGCATCTCCGGTGCACCCGGCTTGTCCTTCAGCACGGTCTGCGCGATGCCGTACATGTCCTCGCGCACGCGCTTGAGTTCGGCGCGCGCTCGCTCACCGATCTCCTGGCGCGACAGCGAGGAGCTCAGCGCGAATTTCAGCTTCTGGTCGTACTTCTCCGCACCGATGCGGAAGTCGCCCTTGGCGTTCGGCACCAGGGTCTTGTCCAGCCAGGTCTGCTGCTCGTCCACGGCCTTCTTCAGGCCGTCGATGGCCGCTTGCAGGCGCTGCTGGTCGGCCTGCGGCAGTTCGCCGATATGCGGGGTGATGAAGGTATCGACGATGCTGAGGATGCCCTTGTTCTGCTTGGCAACGGTCTCGGCATGGATCTTCGGCACGCGGGCCGGATCCAGGTTCTCGCGCGCCTGGGCGAAGATCGCCGGCAGCTTTTCCATGCGCGCGGTGGCCGCCTTCAGGCGCTCCGGCAGCGGTGCGAACTCGCGCGCCATCAGGCCGTAGATCGCGCTGCCGGCGATGCCGTTGTACAGCTGCGGGTCCCACTTGCCGGACTGCAGCACTTCAGCGTTCCAGATTTCCGACTGCAGCTGGTTGCGCAGGATCGCCGCGTCCACCTGGTTCTCGCGGCCCAGCTTGGCCACTTCGATCTTGTCCAGCTCGCCCAGCAGCGCCTTGTAGGCGGCCACGGTCTTCTGCTGGCCGGCGGCGCTCAGGTCGTCCAGCTCGCTGTCGTAGCGGTGGTCACCGATCTGGGTGGCGCTGACCGGCGACAGCTGCATCCAGGTGTCCAGGGCGCGCTTGGACAGATCGGCGAAGGCGGCATCGACCGCCGCGTCACCGGCCTGCTGGCTGGCGGCCGGGGTGGAAGCGGTGGTCGGGGCGTCGGCCGGCTGGCAACCGGCCAGCGCGGCGACCAGGGCGAGGGCAAGAAGATGCGGGCGCATCGGCATTCCTGTACGGGGTCAAACCCTGAGCATAGGGCCCCGTTGCTGCTTTGTCCCCGTGCCATAGGATTACCATGGGCGGATTCAAGGACCCTCCAAAGGAGCGCAGGACATGGAATACCAGGGAAGCTGCCATTGCGGCAGGATCGCATTCACCGTGCAGGCCGAGGCGCCGATCAGCGACGTCATCGACTGCAACTGTTCGATGTGCCGGCGTCGCGGCAGCCTGCTGTGGTTCGCTCCGCGTGCGGCGTTCCAGCTGGCCAGCGATCCGGCTGACGTGGCCACCTACCACTTCAACAAGGCCCACATCGACCACCATCACTGCCGCGAATGCGGTATCGCTCCCTACAGCGAAGCGGTCGATCCGCGTACCGGCACACCGATGGTGGCGGTGAACGTGCGCTGCGTGCCGCAGGTCGATCTGGCGGGCCTTTCGGTGACCTCCTACGACGGAGCGGCACTGTGAGGCCGGTGCGAGCGTGGACGCGCAGGGCGGCGCTGCCGGTACTGCTGCTGGCGCTGGGCGCCTGCGCCAAGCAGGGCGACATGGTGGGGGATGCGGGCGCCACGGCCGCCGAGGCTGCCATCGCTTCGCCGGAAGGCGCATTCCTGGCCTACGAACATGACGTGCAGGTGCAGCTGGAAGCGGCGCAGATCGCACCGCGCATCCAGCAGATCGCTCAGGCCTGCCAGAGCGCGAAGTTCGGCGACTGTGCAGTGTTGCAGGTCGAGCAGCACGGCGGCGAGCAGCCCAGCGGTGAAGTGAAGGTGCGCATCGCCCCGAAGGGTACCGAGCCGTTGATCGCGATGGCTGGTGAAGGCGGCAAGCTGCAGTCGCGCAATACGCGCGCCGAGGATCTCGCGCAGGCGGTGGCCGACACGGCATTGACCAAGGCACGGCTTGAAAAGGAGCACGCCCGCCTGCTGTCCTACCAGGACCGCAAGGACCTGAAGATCGAAGACCTGATGGCGATCACCACGCGCCTGTCAGAGATCGAGGCGGGTGTCGAGCAGGCCAACAAGGATGCTGCGCAGCAGCGCCGGCGCATCGATACCCAGCTGGTGGCGATCCACTTCGACACCACCTCTGGCCAGCGCAGCCGCAGCGAGATCGGTGAGGCGCTGAGCGAGTCGGGCGGCATCCTCAGCACCAGCATCGCGTTCCTGATCCGAGCTGCGGCCGCACTGCTGCCGGTGGCGGTGCTGGCCTTGATCGCAGCCTGGGGTGTGCGGGCATGGTGGCGTCGCCGCCGCAAGCTACCGCCCAACCGCTGAGGTGAAGGCTGATGCGGGCCGTCAGCCGGCATCAGCCCTCGTCGGTCTCGTACTCGACGAACACATCCAGCTCCAGCGCCAGTTCCTGCACCGCATCGCGCACCTTCTGCGCGGTGCTTTCATTGCCGACTTCCACTTCCAACTCGTGGATGCCCGGGCCGATGTCATCGGACAGCCCGGCCGAACTGGAATCGTCGTCGTCCATGTGCGGCATCAGGTCGTCGGTTTCCTCGACATGTTCGATGCCGTCCAGGCCGAGCAGCAGGTCGCTGATGGCGCGGGCGTCGTCTTCGGTTCCGGTGATGCGCAGTCGCAGCATGGCCATGGCATAGGTACGTTGTGGGTTCGCCAGCAGCCTAGCCAGCGTGAGGCAAAGAACGGGTGAGGGCGCAGTCAGGCGTGCGTCGCCGGCCGCCCGAGCAGGCTGTCCGGCAATGCCGGGATCGGCGTGCGCTCGTCCTGCGCCTGTTCCAGCAACCAGTCGATGAACAGGCGCGCGGCCGGGCTCGGCGGTTGCCCTTCTGCGTGCACCACGTGGTAGGCATAGCGTGCCTTCAATGCCGGACCGGGCAGGCGCACCACCTCGTAGCGCTGCAGGTAGGGCTGGGCGATGTGGGTGCGCGCCAGCACCGCGCCCATGCCATACACCGCCGCACGCATCGCGTCGGTGCTGTCGGCGAACGTGTGCATCGGCGGCAGCGGCGACGGTGGGCGCACGCCGGCGTGGCGGAACCAGTCACGCCAGCCCTGCGGCGACAGGTCGGTCAGCAGCGGCAGGTCGGCGATGCGCGCCGGATCAACCAGTGCTTCGACCCCGGCCAGCGCCGGTGAGGCCACCGGGAACAGGAAGTCATCCATCAGGTGCTGTGCACGCAGGCCCGGCCATTGGCCCAGCCCGTAGCGGATGCCGACTTCCGGTCCGTTGTCGTCGTAGCGATCCAGTCCGCTGCCGGTGTGCAGCTCGATGCGGATGTGTGGATAGGCCTGGGTGAAGCGTGGCAGTCGCGGCAGCAGCCAGCAGTACGAGAGCGAGCGCAGCGTGGTGATCCGCAGCGGCACGCTGTCGGCATCCGGTTGCAGGTGATGGGCCACCGCCGCGACATCGGTGAAGGCGGCGCTGGCCGCGTCGGCCAGCTGCCGGCCCTCGGCGGTCAGGCGCACGCCGCGGGCATGGCGCAGGAACAGCCGGGTTTCCAGCACTTCTTCCAGGCGGCGCACGTGGTGACTGACCGCGCTGGCGGTCAGGTGCAGCTCCTGCGCGGCCTGGGCGAAATTCTGGTGCCGTGCGGCGACCGCGAACACGGCCAGTGCGGGGAGCAGGGAAGGGCGTAGCTGCATGTCGAGCCTCAAACCATATTTGTGGCTGACAGCGATACTACGCGCTTGTGCGGCGGGCGTCTGCGCCTGATCCTGTCTGCCTTGGCGAGGAACAGACGATGGACGGAGGCAGGACATGAATGCGATCCCACAGGCGGCCGAGCGCGACTGGCGCACGCCGCTGGAATTGACCCTGCTGGGCGCCATCTGGGGCTGCTCGTTCCTGTTCATGCGGGTGGCGGTGCCGTCGTTCGGCCCATTCGCGCTGGTTGAGGTGCGGCTGGCGCTGGGCGCGCTGGTGCTGCTGCCGTTCCTGTGGCGCGCCCGCGCGCAGTTCCCGCCGCGCCGCTGGCTGTGGCTGGCGCCGATCGGCCTGATCAATTCGGCGCTGCCGTTCGTGCTGTTTGCCTATGCCGCCGAGCAGGCGCCGGCCGCGATCGGTGCGATCTGTAATGCGATGACGGTGCTGTTCGCCGCGCTGATCGCGTTCCTGTTCTTCGGCGAGAAGATCGGCATGCGCCGTGCCGGTGCGTTGCTGGTCGGCTTTGCCGGGGTGGTGGTGCTGGCCACGGCGAAAGTGTCCGGCCTCAGCATCGGTACCGCAGTGCTGGCCGGTGCGGCGGCTTCGCTGCTGTACGGCCTGGGCGTGAACCTGGTGAAGCGGCACATGACCGGGTTGCCGTCGGCCGCCGCCGCGGCGGCAACGCTGTCGTGTGCCTCGCTGTGGATGCTGCCGATGGCGGTGACCCACTGGCCGCAGGCGGCGATTCCGCTGAAGGCCTGGGGCGCGGCGATCGCATTGGGCGTGGCCTGTACCGGCCTGGCGTTCCTGATGTTCTATCGCCTGATCGGCCGTATCGGCCCGTCGCGGGCGTCGACGGTGACCTACCTGATTCCGCTGTTCGGTGCGGCGTTTGCGTGGTTGTTCCTGGGTGAGGCGGTGACGCTGCAGATGTTGATTGCGGGTGTGTTGATTCTGGGTAGTGTGGCGGTGAGTCAGAAGGGCTGAGACGTTTTTGCACGTGGCACGTGCTGAAGGTGCTTCACTGTTCATGGGCGTTACTTTTCTTTTCGCGCGAAAAGAAAAGTAACCAAAAGAAACGCGCCGCCAGGTCGCGAGCCGCCGTGCTTCGCACGTCGGTCCCCTGCGCTTCTCGGTGAATCAGGGGACGGTGCCGAACTCGCTGCGCTCAGACATCGGCACCTCTTTGCCCCTGATTCCCCTGCGATGCTCGGCTCGCTCAAGGCGGATCCAAGGTCAAGAGCCACAGCTGCACGACGATGTTTGGTAGTGCCGGGCCGGGCCGGGCCCGGCGAGCGGAGCGACCGCTTCTGCCTTTGATCTTGGATCCGCCTTGAGCGAGCCGAGCACCGCAGGTCCGGCGAGGGCGAAGAGGCGCGGGTGTCTGAGCGCAGCGAGTTCCCGCGCCGTCCCTCGACGGGCCGAGGAGCGCAGGGTACCGGTGCGTAGCACCGGCTCGTGACTGGCGGAACGTTTCTTTTGGTTACTTTTCTTTGCGTACAAAGAAAAGTAACGCCCATGAACAGTGAAGCACCTTCAGCACGCGCCACGCGCAGAATCCGCGACGGCGTTACTTCACCGGCACCGGAATATTGCAGAGGTCGATATGCCCCGCCGGGCGCTTGTAGAAATCATCCACGCGGTTGCGCCGCGCCTCCACCGTATCGGCGAAGGTCTTCGAGTCGGTACGCAGTACCTGGATCGGTGTGCGCTCGGCCAGCGGCACATCGCTGGCACGGCGGATCGACACGATCGGCGTACGCAGCTTCGGGTCGGTGTAGAAGCCCATCGGCGCCGGTCCGCGCGGCGTTGCGCTCAGCAGCTCCATGCCCTTCAGCACGCGACCAACCAGCGTGATGTTGCGGTCCAGCTGACGCGGTGACTGGCCGGTCACCACGTACAGTTCGGCGCCGATGCTGCTGTCTTCCTCGTTGCTGCGGCCCGCGCCCAGCATGCCGTAGCAATGCGCCAGCCAGGCCTTGCCAGCCTGCGGGTCCTGGCCGACCGGGAAGCCGTCGACGAAACCGGTCTGCGCGGCCCAGCCATCGCGATCCGGCAGCACGCTGACCTTCAGGCCGGCGCTGGCGCGTTCGAACTCGGCCGGCAGCTTGCGCGCGGCGCTGCCGAACGGCTTGGCCTTGGCCGCGTCATCGGCGTCGGCATCGCCGAACTGCACCACGAAGTTGTCCTGCGAGCGGTAGATGCTGGTGCTGTCCCAGAAGTGCTCGTGGGCGAAGGTCTGGATGTTGGCGACATGGCGCGGGGCGAACTGCGGCGCCAGCTCGATGATCACCCGCCCAGCCGGCAGGTCCATGTACAGCAGGTTGGCCGGGTCCGGCGTGCGCCAGTCGTTGGCCGCCGAGGCATCGAGGATCTGCTGCGGGCTGCGGTAGGGCGTGGCGGCGCTGGCCAGGGCGGGCAGCAGGCAGGCGAGGGCGAGGGCGGTCAGGGCAAGGCGACGACGGTGCGGCATGGGAACCCCGGAACATGAACAAGGCTTCGATTCTGCGCGAGCAATTCGGTCACGCCAACCGGCAGAGTGACTAACGACACATTCGCTATACCGAACTTCGTACTACTGTGGACTTCAACGTAGTGGAGGGCCGGCCATGTCCGAGGACGATGTCCACCTGAAGAAGTTCCAGAAGGAGCTCAGCGCCGGAACGGTGTCGCTGGCCCTGCTGGCGGTGCTGGCCCGGGCCGGGGAGCCGCTGTACGGCTACCTCATTGCCAAGGAGCTGGAGCGGGTGGGCGAGGGCGTGTTGAGCGGCAAGCAGAGCGCGCTGTACCCGGTACTGCGCAACCTGGAGGCCGCCGGCCTGCTGGTAAGCCATGTGGAACCGTCCAGCAGCGGGCCGCCGCGGCGCTACTACCGCATCAATGAACGTGGCCGCGAGGTGCTGGCGCAGTGGCGCCAGGCGTGGCAGGCCACCCGTGATTCCGTCGATTCCGTGTTGGAGGGGGTACCGCAATGAACGACCCGAGCCTGGCAGGCCGCGCCCTGCCGACCACCATTCCGCAGTACCTGGCGCAGCTGCGCGCTGCGCTGGAAGGTGCCGATCCGGCGATGGTGCAGGACGCGTTGTACGACGCCGAGGAATACCTGCGCTCGGAGCTGGCGGCGCAGCCTGGCCGCAGCGAGGCCGAGGTGATCGCCGATGTGGCCGGCAGCTATGGCGCGCCGGACGAAGTGGCCGACATCTACCGCGAGACCGAAGTGACGGTGAACCGCGCGCTGCGTACGCCGCGTGCGGATACCGCGCCGGTACTGCGTGCCGCTGCCGAAGCCAGTGGCGTCGAACCGGCCGCGCCGCCGCCGGCGCCGGTGCAGCGTTCGCTGCTGGCGCGATTCTTCGGGGTGGTGGCCGATCCGCATACCTATGGCGCGCTGTTCTACATGCTGCTGTCGCTGGCCACCGGCATCTTCTTCTTCACCTGGGTGGTGACCGGCCTGTCGCTCTCGCTCGGCCTGTTGATCCTGATCGTCGGGATTCCGCTGACCGTGCTGTTCTTCGGCTCGGTGCGCGGGCTGGCGCTGCTGGAAGGGCGGCTGGTGGAAGCATTGCTGGGCGAGCGCATGCCGCGCCGTCCGCGCTACACCGACCGTAGCCGCACATGGCTGCAGCGCATCGGCGACATGTTCACCGATGGCCGTACCTGGCTGACCCTGCTGTACTTCGTGCTGATGCTGCCGCTGGGCGTGGTCTACTTCACCATCGCGGTGACGCTGCTGTCGCTGTCACTGGGGTTCATCTGGGCACCGGTGGCCGCGCTGTTCAGCGGTGACATTCCGGGCGTGTACGTCGACGGCGTGAACGTGTTGCCGATGGCCGCTTCGCCGCTGGTGGGCATCGTGATCGCAGCTGTGGGCGTGCTGCTGCTGCTGTTGACGATGCACCTGGCACGCGGTATCGGCAAGCTGCACGGGCTGATTGCCAAGAACCTGCTGGTGCGGTTGTAACAGGCCAGGGGTCGGATCCCTGTTCGCAGAACAGGGCTCTGACCCCGGATCCCATCATGCTGGG
>NZ_LEKR01000067.1:0-14109 GCF_001580555.1 Stenotrophomonas sp. DDT-1 | reverse complement strand
ATCCCATCCCGAACTCGGAAGTGAAACGCAGCTGCGCCGATGGTAGTGTGGCTCAAGCCATGCGAGAGTAGGTCATCGCCAGGGTTTACACCCAAAACCCCGCTGCTGACGCAGCGGGGTTTTTCTTTGTGCGCAGGAAACGTGGGTAGTGCCGACCGCTGGCCGGCAACCCGATGGCGTTACATCGCCCGGTAGATCCACGCCATGCGTGGATGCCGTCCACGAGGAAGCATTGCGCCAACCAAGGTTGGCCGCTCCTCACGGCAGGTCCGGAAGCGGACTTTTCCTGACCCATCACGCAAAAGCAGGCAAAAGAACGGCGCCCTGCGGGCGCCGTCTTGACCAGGATCGCATTGCAGGCCCGGATCAGGCGGCCCGCGGGACCTCGTGCGGTTCCTGCTGGTGGAACACCGATACCGCCTCGGTAAGCGTCCCCGCCTGCGACTGCAGCTCGCGTGCGGCCGCGGTGGCTTCTTCCACCAGCGCCGCGTTCTGCTGCGTGGCCTGATCCATCTGCACCACGGTCTGGTTGATCTGCTCGATGCCGGTCGACTGCTCCTGCGACGCTGCGGAAATTTCGCGCATCAGGTGGCTGACATTCTCCACGCCGCCGACAATGCCCTGCATCCGCTTGCCGGCGTCGGCCACCAGCTGGGCACCTTCGCCCACCTGCCGGCTTGCCTCATCGATCAGCTTCTTGATTTCCTGTGCGGCGGCGGCAGAACGCTGCGCCAACACGCGCACCTCGCTGGCCACCACGGCGAAGCCACGACCCTGTTCACCGGCACGCGCGGCTTCCACCGCCGCATTGAGCGCGAGGATATTGGTCTGGAAGGCGATCCCGTCGATCACGCCGGTGATGTCGCCGATCCGCTTCGAGGCGCCTTCAATCGCCTGCATGGTGTCGACAACCCGCTGCATCGCGGTGTTGCCATCACTGGCGGCGCTCTGCGTGGACGCAGCCAGCTCACTGGCCTCGCGCGCATGCGCAGCATTCTGGCGCACGGTGGCGGTCAGCTCCTCCATCGAGGCTGCGGTTTCCTGCAGGTGCGCCGCCTGGCGCTCGCTGCGCTCGGACAGCGCACCATTGCCTGCAGCGATCTCGCTGGCGGCGGTACTGATCGAGGCTGCGCACTGCTGGATGCGGCCCACCATGCGCGCCAGCTGGCCGGCGGTGGCGTTGGCATCGCGCTGGATCGCGGCGAAGGCACCGTGGTACTCACCGCGCATGCGCCGATCGAGATCGCCGTTGGCCAGCGCCGAAAGCATCTGCCGTACTTCATCGACGGTGCTGCCCAGCGTATCGAGCAGCTGGTTGATGCCACCGGTCAGGCCATCGAGGAAGCTGGCGCCTTCGGTCGCCTGCAGGCGCTGGCCCAGATCGCCGGCAGCGGCAGCAGCGACGATGCCGGCCACGGCGTTCTCAAGCGCCAGCTCCTGGGTACGGTCATGCCATTCCACGGCGAAGCCCAGGCGCATGCCCTGTGCGTCGAACACCGGGGTGACCACCTGGGCGAAGTGCACCGGGCCGATCTGTACCTTGCCGTTGTGGCTGGCCTGCAGGCCGTTGAGGATGGCGCGGATACGGTCCGGGTTGGCATGGAAACGATGGATGCTGCTGCCGACCAGGCGTTCGGCATCGAAATCGGGGAAGGCCTGTCGCAGCGTCGCCTGCTGGTTGCGCAGCAGGGCTACCACCGAGCGGTTCACATAGCGGATCACGTGGTCGTTGTCAGCGATCATCATCGCGGTCCGCGAGGCATCCAGCGCCTGGCGGATCTGCGCGTTCTCGGCATGGGCCGCCGCCTCGAGACCACGCTGGGCCTGCACGTGGCGTGCAGTGTCGGCCAGGGCGTGGGCGAGTGAACCCGGTGCATAGGCGCTGGTGTCGGCATGTGCACCAAGATCGGCACCGGTGGCAATGTCGCGTGCCAGCGCGGCAAGCCGACGCGGGCCGTGGCCAAGGGCCTCGGTCTGCTGCCGAAGGCGCAGTGCGACCTGGCCGAGGAACAAGGTCAGGCCCGCGAACATGCCGGCCTGCAGCAGCGTTGGCCACGCGGCAGCGCCCGCCTGCAGCGGTGCCAGCAGCGCGAGCGTGCCGACGCCACCGGCCAGCCACACCGGAAGGCGATCGCGGTGGCCCAGCAGCACGCCCAGCAGCAGGGCAATCGGCAACGCCGGTGACAGGCCGGCGATCGCGCACAACACGGCCAGCTGCAGCGACAACAGCAATGCCAAGCCGTTGCGGGCGACGGCCCGGCCCGCCTGCGGTCCGCCGAACCACGCGGCTGGCAGCACGGCGACGGCCACCAACGCGGCGGCCTGCAGCTGCGGACCCCGCAGGGCCAGCACCAGGCCGGCCACCGCCAGTGCCGCACTGCCGATCAGCAATCGGCGGTCAGCGCGGTGGGCGAGCTGCTGCAGATGCGGCAGGCGGGCGGTATCGGGGGGACGAGTGGATGCAGCGGACATCGGCGACTCCTGGATCAGCAGACGACAACGGCCACACGGTGACGCACGCACGAGTGCGTGGCCAGGGCATGGACCGGGAATTCGGGGAATGCGACGCAATCAACGTCGCGCAGACGGGGCGCCGTGACCACATCCTGTGGGTGACGGAGCAATGGAGCGGGCATGCGGACTTCCTTGCAGGACCAGACACACGCCGCAGGCCCGACCGGGCCCACGTGCTGCGGACGCAGTGGCCCGCAACCGATGTATCGGCCGCAACTGCGCAGAATGAAGTGCGCGGACGCTGCGACTCAGTCGGCGTTGTCGTTGCTGAAGAAGCGCAGGATCACCGGGGCGATGCGTGCCGGGTCTTCCATATGCAGGTGGTGGTTGCCGGGAAACACGGCCAGCCGTCCATCACGCAGGTGCTGCAGGCGATCGCTGCGCATCGGCTCGGGGTAGTAGGACTGTGCCGGCGTGGCATAGATCACCTGCGTCGGGCAGGCGATGGCCTGCAGCAGGTTGTCGATCTGGCCTTCGCTGAGGCGGATCGCGGTGGGCAGCATCAGGCGCGGGTCGCTGCACCAGCGGTAGCCACCTTCGACCGGTTCCACGCCGCGCTCGACCAGCAGCCGTGCGCAGGGTTCGCTGAGCTGGTTGGTCATCATCCGCGCGCGGATCGGCGCTGCCAGATCGGGAAACACGCGCAGCTGCTTGCGTGCCAACGCCCGCGTGGCGTTCACATGCTCGCGCAGGCGATGCGCCGTTTCTTCCTCGGGACCGCGCAGGCCGCCGAGTGCTTCGATCGCCACCAGCCGATCGACACGGTCGCTGACCGAGGCGGTGAGACTGGCGATGCCGGCACCCATTGAATGGCCGAGCAGGCTGAATCGGTCCCAGCCCAGCGCGTCGGCCACATCGAGTACGTGGCAGATCGCGGCGGCCGTGGTGTAGCTGGCACCCGCCGGCAGGTGCGCGCTGTGACCGTGGCCGGGCAGATCGATGGCAACCAGCTGCAACGCCGACAGGTGCGGCGCCAGCGGCACGAAGCTGGCGGCGTTGTCGAGCCAGCCATGCAGGGCCAGCACGCGTGGGCCGCCGCCGTGGTTGCGCAGGCCGGCGACGCGTGCGCCCCCGACCTGGAATTCAAACGGTTGCAGGCTCATGCCAGCGAGGACACGGCCAGCCGTGCCAGGGCGCGTGCATGCTCCGGCTCGGCGTTGAGGCAGGGGATGTAGCGCATCGTCGCACCGCGCTCGGCCAGTGTTTCGGTGAAGCCCAGCGCGACCTCTTCCAACGTTTCCAGGCAGTCGGTGGCGAATCCGGGGCAGACCACGTCGATCTGCTTCACGCCGGATTCGGCCAGCGCCCACAGGCTGGGCTCGGCATACGGCTGCAACCAGCGCTCGCGGCCGAAGCGCGACTGGTAACCCATCTGCCAGTCGTCCTTGTCCAGGCCCAGTGCATTGGCGATGGCCTGCGCACTGGCCTCGCAGCGCTGCGGATACGGGTCGCCCGCGTCGGCCAGGCGCTGCGGGATACCATGGAAGGAGAACATCAGTTTCTGACCGCGACCGTGCTGTTCCCAGTAGCGGCGGATCGAGCCGGCTACGGCCTCGACCCAGCCGGGATCGACCGAGTAATCCCGCACCAGGCTCACGGTCACGCCCGGGTTGCGGCGCTGCCACGCATCGACGCGGTCTTCGACCGAGGCGGTGGTGGTGGTGGAGTACTGCGGGTACAACGGCAGCACGACGATCCGGCGCGCGCCGTCGGCGGCCAGACGGTCGAGCTCGCCGGCCAGCGCCGGTTCGCCATAGCGCATCGCATGGCGCACCGTCAGGGTCGGCAGCAGGGCCTGCATGGCCTGCGCCAGCTGGCGCGTATGCACCATCAGCGGTGAGCCGTCGGGCAGCCAGACCTGGGCGTACTTTGCCGCCGACCGGCCGCTTCGCAGCGGCAGGATCAGCCCGCGCAGCAGCGGCTGCCAGAGCAGTGCCGGAATCGCGACCACGCGCGGGTCGGACAGGAATTCGGCCAGGTAACGGCGTACGGCGGGGGCCGTCGGCGTCTCGGGCGTGCCTAGGTTGACCGCCAGCACGGCGGTATCGGGTGCGTCGAGCATGGGCGGTATTGTCGCCTATCCGGCGCCGCACCGGGATGCAGGGTTCGGATTGCAGGCATAGCGCGCATCAATGCGGGCAGGGAACGCTCATTGGGGATTCATGGCAACACCACTAATTTCAGTCACTTGCTATATCTTCCTATGGACTGACTTCTGGAGCCTGCCATGCGTCGCCCGATCCAAGCCCTGCTGATCGCCGCCAGCCTGCTGTCCAGCCAGGCCATGGCCGGACCGCAGGAAGACCAGCGCGCCCGCAACGCCGTGCGCGTGCTGGCTGAAATCCAGGAAATTCCTGAACAGGGCATTCCGGATAAATTGCTCGACGAAGGCCGCGCGGTCATCGTCATTCCCGACACGATCAAGGCCGGTCTGGTCATTGGCGGTCGCCGTGGCCACGGCCTGATGTCGGTGCGCATGCCCAATGGCGCCTGGTCCAACCCGGTGTTCGTGAAGCTAACCGGTGGCAGCATCGGCTTCCAGGCCGGCGTGCAATCTTCGGATGTGGTGCTGGTGTTCCGCAACGACCGCAGCCTGGACAATCTGGTCAACGGCAAGTTCACGCTCGGCGCCGATGCCGGCGTTGCCGCCGGTCCGGTCGGCCGCAATGCCGCCGCCGCCACCGACGGCCAGCTGAAGGCCGAGATCTGGTCCTGGTCGCGTGCCCGTGGGCTGTTCGCGGGCGTCGCGCTGGATGGTGCGGTGCTGCAGATCGACGATGCCGCCAACCTTGACGCCTACGGCAGCAACACCACGCCGCGCATGATCTTCGAAGGTCGCGCCGCCGGTGCGCCGTCGATGGACGTGGTCGCCTTCCGTGATCGTCTGGAAGAGGCCACCTACGCCGCCCGCAACAACCGCAACGGCAACGGTGGCAGTGCACCGCGTCCGGCGGCGACCCCGGCGGTTGCGCCGGCGCCTGTTCAGGCAGCGCCGGCCGCCCCAACCGAAGCCACCACCGCGCCGCTGCAGAACGTGCCGCAGAACCCGCCGCCGCAGCAGCAGGGCTTCCAGCCGGTCAACGACGGCGAAATCCGCACGGAAACGCTGGGCGGAAACTGACTTTCGTCACGCGCGCCGGCTAACACCCGGTGCGCTATGCTCGACAGCCTGATCACTAACGTAACGAGCGTCTTTATGGGCAGTTTCAGCATCTGGCATTGGTTGGTCGTGCTGGCCATCGTCCTGCTGGTGTTCGGCACCAAGCGCCTGACCAGTGGCGCCAAGGACCTCGGCTCGGCGGTCAAGGAATTCAAGAAGGGCATGCGCGACGAAGACAAGCCGAACGCGCAGCTGGGCGATGAGTCGCGCAGCCAGGACGCCTCGCGCACCGCGCAGGACGAGCACGACCGTAACGCTCGCTGATCCGGAGCGGTTGCGGTGTTCGATATCGGCTTCAGCGAACTGCTGGTGATCGCGGTGGTCGCCCTGGTGGTGCTCGGTCCCGAGCGCCTGCCCAAGGCGGCCCGCTTCGCCGGCCTGTGGGTGCGCCGTGCCCGCAATCAGTGGGATTCGGTGAAACAGGAACTGGAGCGCGAACTGCAGGCCGAGGACATCAAGCGGCAGATGCAGGACGTGCGCCAAGGCATGCAGGACACCGAGAACCAGCTGCGCGCCAGCGGTGAAGCGATCCGTCGCGAAGCGCAGCAGGCGCAGCAGCAGGGCGATACGCTGGCGCAGGAGGTTCGCGCACCGGCGCCTGCGGATCTGCCGCCGCATATGAGCGCTGCGCCCGATGCCGATGCGCCGGCACAGGAGAGCGTTGCTCCCGAGCCTACGCCGGCGACACCCCCTGAAGCCGGTGCTCCGACGCCGCAGCGCACGGAGCGCCAGCCATGAGTGAACAGGATTTCGGCGAAAGCTCGCTGGTCGAACATCTGGTGGAGCTGCGCGGCCGCCTGGTGCGCGCACTGCTGGGCCTGGGCGTGGTGCTGCTGGCGCTGCTGCCATTTACCCAGAAGCTGTACAACGCGCTGGCCGAACCGCTGGTCTCGCAGCTGCCCAACGGGCAGACGATGATCGCGACCAATCCGGCCGGAGCCTTCTTCGCGCCATTGAAGCTGACCTTCTTCGTGGCCCTGTTCGTGGCGGTGCCGTGGCTGCTGTACCAGCTGTGGGCCTTCGTCGCCCCGGGGCTGTACGCGCGTGAGAAGCGCCTGGCGGTGCCGCTGCTGGTGTCTTCGGTACTGCTGTTCTACACCGGCTGTGCCTTCGCTTACTTCCTGGTGCTGCCGGCGGTGTTCCATTTCCTGACCACCTTCAGCCCGGACGTGATCGCGATCACCCCGGATGCGAATGCCTACCTGGATTTCGTGCTGGCGATCTTCTTCGCCTTCGGTGGCAGTTTCGAACTGCCGGTGGCGATGGTGATCCTGGTCCTGCTGGGCTGGGTGACGCCGCAGCAGTTCAAGGAAGGCCGTGGTTACGCGATCGTCGGCATCTTCGTGCTGGCGGCGGTGCTGACCCCGCCGGACGTGGTTTCGCAGCTGATGCTGGCGATCCCGATGTGCCTGCTCTACGAGCTGGGCATCCACGCCGCACGCTGGCTGGTGCCATCGTCGGCGGTGAAGAAACCCGCCGCGTGATGCGGTAGCGCCGGGCCATGCCCGGCGTGCGGGGTGCGATGTGATGCCACCGCCGGGCATGGCCCGGCGCTACCGGTGGGACCGGTCAGGCGTGGAACACGTCGCTCGAGGTCGGCGTGGTCGGGACCGGCGGCGCCGCGCGGCTGCCACGGTGCACGAACATCTGCTTCCACGCGGCGTAGACCGCGCCGACATACAGCGGCATCAGCACCGTGGTCAGCACCAGCTGGGCGATGAAGGCGGCAGCCAGCGGGCCTCCGATCAGCATCGCGATCTGGATCACGATCACGAACAGGATGTAGATGCAGAACGCAGCGATCAGGCCGAGCACGGCGAACACGATCATCGCGCCGATGTTCTCGATGCAGCCCTGCAGGCTCAGGCGCAGCGCGTGCATGCCGCTCTGCTTGTCGAACACCACCAGCGCCGGCTGGGTGAACATCGCCAGCGAGAGCGCCACCGCGCTCAGGAACACCAGCAGCATCCACAGCGCGATGCGCTTGGCCGGCAGGTTGGCGACCAGCGCCGCGGCATCGTCCGGCTTGATCTGCTGGCCACTGCGGCTGATCTCTTCCATCTTGGTCATGACGTCGCTGAAGGCGGTGAAGCCTTCGCGGCCGATCATCATGAACAGCAACGCGCCCAGCAGCAGCACCGCCAGCACCTGGATCGCCAGCGGCACCAGCAGGTGGCTGACGCGGTGGTCGCGGATCGGCTGCAGCAGGTGCGAGGACAGGCCCGGGCGGCCTTCGTCGATCTCACCCACGGCGTAGAGCATGCCGCCGAACATGATCGGCGAGATGGCCAGGGTCATCAGCTGCACGGCCATGCCGGCGGCGCCGGGAATCAGCGTCGACAACAGGGTGACCACCCAGCTCACCAGCAGCCAGGCCAGGCCGATCCGGGCCAGCTGCAGCGGCGCACGCCGATACAGCGAGAACGTATCCAGCAACCACTGGGCGCCCGCCGAGGCCGGCAGCTTGCGAATCTCTTTCATGGACATCCGGGAAGGACAGGAGGGGACGGGCGGTTGCCCGTGCCGCTGATTATCCCTGTTTTGCCGCCGGCTGGGCTGAAGACAGCCGCGCCTGTCGGACGAAGCGGCGCAGCAGCTGGCGGGCCAGCGGTGCGGCGCTGACTGCGCGCTCGATGCTGCGCGCGCAGCCGCCGTGGCGGCCGATGCAGTCGGCGCGGGCGCGCACGTAGCCGCGCATGTGGTGGGTGGCGAATTCGGGGTGGAACTGCACGCCCCACGCCTGGCGCCCCCAGCGGAACGCGTGGCAGCCATCCAGCGGCGAGCGTGCCAGCACCTCGGCACCGTCGGGCGCGCGCAGCACGGTCTGCAGGTGGGTGGCGTGGGCGGCAAAGTGCTGCGGCAGGCCCTGGAACAGCGGATCCTGTGCCGCCTGTGGCTGCAGCTCCAGCTCGATCGTGCCGGACTCGCGCCCGGCCGGATTGTAGGCCACCTCACCGCCCAGCGCATGCGCCAGCAGCTGGTGGCCGTAGCAGATGCCGAACACCGGCAGGCCGGCGTGGACGGTCTGGCGCAGCCACGCCGCGCTGCGCTCGCTCCAGTCGGCGTGGTCAGTAACGAAGGCGGCCGAGCCGGTCACCAGTACGCCGGCGAAGGCGCGCGGGTCGGGCAATGCGTCGCCATGTTCGACATCGACCACCACCGTCTCGTGCTCTTCCAGCCCGGCGGCGACGCGGATCCAGTGCGGAAAGCGCCCGTAGCGGCGCAGCGACGGTACCGGGCGGCCGGTTTCAAGGATCAGGAAGGGGGCTGGGTTCATCCGGGGGCGGCAGCACTGACAGGACTTCCTCGATTGTAGTCAGCCCCTGCGCCACCTTTTCAAGCCCGGCCTGGCGCAGGGTTCGCAGCCCTTCAGCGCGCGCGGCACGGGTGAAACCGGCCAGATCCATGTCGGCGCGGATCTGCCCGCGCAGCCGCGAGCCCAATGGCAGCAACTCATACAGGCCGATGCGGCCGAGGAATCCGGTGCGCCGGCACTCCAGGCAACCGACCGGACGACAGGGCGTGGCGGCATCTGGATATGCAGCCTGGCTATCAGCGAGCACCGCCCAGTCGGCAGCACCAAGGGTGTGCGGCTGCTTGCAGTGCGGGCACAGGGTACGCACCAGGCGCTGGGCGAGGATGCCGTTGAGGGTGCTGGCCAGCAGGTAGTGCGGCACGCCCAGGTCGAGCAGGCGGGTGACCGCCGACGGTGCATCGTTGGTGTGCAGGGTGGACAGCACCAGATGGCCGGTCAGCGACGCCTGCACCGCCATCTGCGCGGTCTCCAGATCGCGGATCTCGCCGATCATGATGATGTCCGGGTCCTGCCGCAGCAGGGTGCGCACGCCGCTGGCGAAGTCCAGGTCGATGTTGGCCTGCACCTGCATCTGGTTGAACTCGGGCGCGATCATCTCGATCGGGTCCTCCACCGTGCACACGTTCACGTCCGGCGTGGCCAGCCGCTTCAGCGTGGAATACAGGGTGGTGGTCTTGCCCGAGCCGGTCGGGCCGGTGACCAGCACGATGCCGTGCGGGCGCTCAACCAGTGCATTCCAGCCAGCGGCCTCCTGCGGGCTGAAACCGAGCTGGTCGATGCTCTTGAAGGCGGCATCGGGGTCGAAGATGCGCATCACGCACTTCTCGCCGAACGCGGTGGGCATGGTCGACAGGCGCATCTCGACCTCGCGGCCACCCGGCGAGCGGGTCTTGATGCGGCCGTCCTGCGGGCGCCGGCGCTCGGCCAGGTCCATTCGGCCGAGTACCTTGATGCGGCTGACCACCGCGGTCATCACCGCCGGCGGCACCTCGAACACCTTGTGCAGCACGCCGTCGATGCGGAAGCGCATGCGTCCCATCTCGCGGCGCGGTTCCAGGTGGATGTCCGAGGCGCGCTGCTCATAGGCGTACTGCAGCAGCCAGTCGACGATGTGCACGATGTGCTGGTCGTCGGCATTGACGTCGCCGGTGCGGCCCAGCTCGACCAGCTGCTCGAAGCTGGGCAGGGTGGTGTTGGCCTCGCCGCGGACGTCGCCGCGCGCGCCACGCACCGAACGGGTCACCCCGTAGAACTCCATGGTGTAGCGGTGCAGGTCGAGCGGATTGACCACCGCCAGCTCGATGCGGCGGCGGGTCAGGTGCTGCAGGTCGCGGCGCCATTCCTGCACCAGCGGCTCGCTGGTGGCCACCAGCACCCGTTCGGCATCCACTGCCAGCGGCAGGAAGCGGTGGCGACGGGCATAGGCGTGGGAGACCAGCGCGGTGACCGCAGCGACGTCGACCCGGGTCGGATCGATGCGCAGGTAGCGGCTGCCGGTGCGTTGGGCCAGCCATTCGGTCAGGCGTTCCAGGGTCAGTTCGCCGCCGTCGCGGGTGGCCAGCTTGAGGTTGGACAGCAGCACCAGCGGGTGCACTTCACTGGCATTGCGCGCGCCCTGTGCGGAAAACCGCATGCGCTCGCCCTCGTGCTCGGCGACCAGGCCGTCGGCCAGCAGCGCCGCACCGACCTGCTCGAAATGCAGGCGGCCCCCAGGCAGCGGGACGCCGCCTGGCTCGCCGGGCGTGCCCACCGGCAGCCGATGTTCCATCTGCCTGCTCCTCCCGGGTACGGAATGCCCCGCAGGTCGGCCGTTATACTAGCGCACCCCCTTGCCGGCCAAGACTCGTACGCATGTCCGCGACCCCGACCGTTCCGATCACCTTCCAGGGCCTGATCCAGACCCTGAACCAGTTCTGGGCCCAGCAGGGCTGCGTGCTCATCCAGCCGCTCGACCTGGAGGTGGGCGCCGGTACCTTCCACCCGGCCACCTTCCTGCGTGCGATCGGTCCGGAAAGCTGGAACGCGGCCTATGTGCAGCCGTCGCGGCGCCCGACCGACGGCCGCTACGGCGAGAACCCGAACCGCCTGCAGCGCTACTACCAGTACCAGGTGGCGATGAAGCCGGCGCCGGACAACATCCAGCAGCTGTACCTGGATTCGCTGAAGGCACTGGGCATCGATCCGCTGGTGCACGACCTGCGCTTCGTCGAGGACAACTGGGAATCGCCGACGCTGGGCGCGTGGGGCCTGGGCTGGGAAGTCTGGCTCAACGGCATGGAAGTGACCCAGTTCACCTACTTCCAGCAGGCCGGTGGCCTGGAGTGCCGCCCGGTGCTGGGCGAGATCACCTACGGTCTCGAGCGCCTGTGCATGTACCTGCAGAACTGCGACAACGTCTATGACCTGGTCTGGACCTACGGCCCGGACGGCCAGCCGGTGACCTACGGCGACGTCTACCACCAGAACGAGGTGGAGCAGAGCACCTACAACTTCGAATACGCCGACGTGGACGAAATGTTCCACCGCTTCGATGCCTGCGAGCGTGAAGCGCAGAAGCTGGTGGAAGTGGGCCTGCCGCTGCCGGCCTACGAGCAGGTGATGAAGGCCAGCCATACCTTCAACCTGCTCGATGCGCGCCGCGCGATCAGCGTGACCGAGCGCCAGCGCTACATCCTGCGCGTGCGCGCGCTGGCCCAGGCGGTGGCCAAGGCGTATTACGAGCAGCGCGAGAAGCTGGGCTTCCCGGGTGCGAAGAAGGCCTGACCGCCTTCCTGCACCGTCCCGCTTTTCATCAACTACCCGGGGCGCCGGACGCGTTGCGCGCTGCGCCCCCACCACAGGATCGAACCGATGAGCCAATTGTCCCCCCTGCTGATCGAACTGGGCACCGAGGAGCTGCCGGTCAAGGCGCTGCCGGGCCTGGCCCAGGCGTTCTTCGACGGCGTTGTCGAAGGCCTGCGCAAGCGTGGCGTCGCGCTGGAGCTGGGCGATGCCCGCCCGCTGTCGACCCCGCGCCGGCTGGCCGTGCTGCTGCCGGGCGTCGGCCTGGAACAGCCGGAACAGCACAGCGAAGTGCTGGGCCCGTACCTGAACATCGCGCTGGATGCCGAAGGCCAGCCGACCAAGGCCCTGCAGGGCTTCGCCGCCAAGGCCGGGATCGACTGGACCGCGCTGGAGAAGACCACCGACAACAAGGGTGAGCGCTTCGTGCACCGCGCGGTGACCCCGGGCGCGAGCACCGCCAGCCTGTTGCCGGACATCCTGCGCGAGGCGATCGCGGCGATGCCGATTCCCAAGCCGATGCGCTGGGGCGATCACGCCTGGGGCTTCGCCCGCCCGGCACACTGGCTGGTGCTGCTGCACGGCGCCGACGTGGTCGAGGCCGAACTGTTCGGCCTGCAGGCCGGCCGCGCCAGCCGTGGCCATCGTTTCCACCACGACCAGGCCGTGTCGCTGGCGCAGCCGCAGGACTACGTTGAAGCGCTGCGCGCCGCGTTCGTGCTGGTCGACCCGAGCGAGCGACGGGCGCGCATCGTCGCCGAGGTCGAGGCCGCCGCAGCCGGGGCCGGTGGCAGCGCCCGCATCACCGAAGACAACCTGGAGCAGGTGGTGAACCTGGTCGAATGGCCGTCGGCGGTGCTGTGCAGCTTCGAACGCGCGTTCCTGGCGGTGCCGCAGGAAGCGCTGATCGAGACAATGGAGATCAACCAGAAGTTCTTCCCGGTGCTGGATGCCGCCGGCACGCTGACCGAGAAGTTCATCGGCATCGCCAACATCGAATCGAAGGACGTGGCCGAAGTGGCCAAGGGCTACGAGCGGGTGATCCGCCCGCGCTTCGCCGATGCCAAGTTCTTCTTCGACGAGGACCTGAAGCAGGGCCTGGTGTCGATGGGCGACGGTCTGAAGACGGTGACCTACCAGGCCAAGCTGGGCAGCGTGGCCGACAAGGTGGCGCGCGTGGCCGCACTGGCCGAAGTGATCGCAGCCCAGGTCGGTGCCGATCCGGCGCAGGCCAAGCGGGCTGCCGAGCTGGCCAAGAACGACCTGCAGTCGCGCATGGTCAACGAATTCCCGGAATTGCAGGGCATCGCCGGCCGCCACTACGCCGTGGCCGGTGGCGAATCGGCCGACGTGGCGCTGGCCATCGACGAGGCCTACCAGCCACGCTTCGGTGGTGACGACATCGCGCTGTCGCCGCTGGGCAAGGTGCTGGCCATCGCCGAACGCGTGGATACGCTGGCCGGTGGTTTCGCTGCAGGCCTGAAGCCGACCGGCAACAAGGACCCGTTCGCGCTGCGCCGCAATGCGCTGGGACTGGCCCGCACGATCATCGAAAGCGGCTTCGAACTGGACCTGCGCGCGCTGATGGCCAGCGCCAATGCCGGCCTGGCCGCGCGCAACGTGCAGGCCGATGTCGGCGAGCTTTACGACTTCATCCTCGACCGCCTGAAGGGCTACTACGGCGACAAGGGCGTGCCGGCCACGCACTTCAACGCGGTGGCCGAGTTGAAGCCGGCCTCGCTGTACGACTTCGATCGCCGCCTGGATGCGATCGGCACCTTCGCCGCGCTGCCGGAGGCAGAGGCGCTGGCCGCGGCCAACAAGCGCATCCGCAACATCCTGCGCAAGGCCGAGGGCGAGATTCCGGCGCAGATCGACGCGGCACTGCTGCAGGAAGATGCCGAGCGCGCGCTGGCCGAAGCGGTGACCGCCGCCATCGATGACACCGGCGCCAGCCTGCACCAGAAGGATTATGTGGCGGTGCTGGCACGCCTGGCGCGCCTGCGTCCGCAGGTCGACGCGTTCTTCGATGGCGTGATGGTCAACGCGGAAGATCCGGCACTGCGTGGCAACCGCCTGGCGCTGCTGACGATGCTGGGCGAGCGCTTGGGCAAGGTGGCGGCGATCGAGCATCTGTCGAGCTGACGCCCGTATCGGTAGTGCCGGCCGCTGGCCGGCATTGCCCCCGATCTGTGGGTTGCCGGCCAGCGGCCGGCACTGCCGGAGCATCGCCGGCGGATGTCTATCGGGGTCATTGCCGACATCGTGGACGATGCCGGCATCCTGATTGGTCGATTGCGACAATCGACGCCTTGCGGTGTATTTTGACCGCCACTTA
>NZ_LEKR01000066.1:0-15574 GCF_001580555.1 Stenotrophomonas sp. DDT-1 | reverse complement strand
GGTCCATCTCGAAATAGCGCTCCTGCGCATGCACGCGGCCCAGCGCGCGCATCGCATCGGTCTGGCTGCCGGCCGTGATGGTGACCACGCCCAGCGCATCGCGCTCGATGGTGACCGGCTTGGCCAGGCCCGGCAGTGGATGCTCGCCGTCCAGGTCGGCCAGGCTGCCGCGCAGCAGCAGCCACAGGACCAGTGCGGTGATCAGCACGATGGCGATCACTACGCCCAGCATCCAACGCCATGTACGTCGCATCGCACGTCCTTTCCGAACTCGTGGGCCGATTGTAGCCGCAGGCGCAACTGCGACTGATTCCGATTAGATCACCGTATTCTGAAATGCGGCACCCTATGCCGCATCGATTCACAGGAGCCCCCCATGAAAGGCAACCCGGACGTCATCGCCTGCCTGAAGGAACTGCTGCGCGGCGAGCTCGCTGCCCGCGACCAGTACTTCATCCATTCCCGCCGCTACGAGGATCAGGGCCTGTTCGCACTGTACGAGCGCCTGAACCACGAGATGGAAGAGGAAACCCAGCACGCCGATGCGCTGCTGCGCCGGATCCTGTTCCTGGGCGGCGACCCGGACATGCGCCCGCATGCCACGGAGCCGGGCAAAACCGTCGAAGAGATGCTGCAGAAGGATCTCGACACTGAATACGCCGTTCGGAACAATCTCGCCGCCGGCATGAAGCTGTGCGAGGAGAAGGGTGACTACGTGAGCCGCGACATCCTGCTGGCGCAGCTGAAGGACACCGAAGAAGACCATGCCTGGTGGCTGGAACAGCAGCTGGGCCTGATCAAGCGCATCGGCCTGGAGCTGTACCAGCTGAGCAAGATCGACGGCAGCGGCGCCCCGGCGCACTGAGCCGGCACCGCTTTTTGTAGAGCCGAGCCAATGCTCGGCTGCCTCGCTTCATGTAGAGCCGAGCCATGCTCGGCTGCTGTTGGATCCGAGTCGAGCCCGGCTCGACTCTACAAAAGTTCTGTCGCCCGCCAGCACCGGAGCACCGCCAGCCAGCCTTCGCCCGCCAGCCGCTCCACCGCCCGCCAGCCGACAACGAAAAAGCCGGGGAATGCCCCGGCTTTTTCGTGTCCGGGGTCAGATCCGTTTTCGACGAAAACGGCTCTGATCCCATTGGGATGGAAATCGCCAACCGAGGTTGGCGTGTACCGGGGTAATGCGTGTCAACCAAGGTTGACACCCACCTCAACCAAGGTTGACACCTGCCAGGGGCGGTGTCCGGGGTCAGAGCCCGTTCCGTTGGAACGGGATCCGACCCCGGCCTTCACTCCACCGACAACCCTTCCACCTTCTGCCAGCCGCGCGGCAGCAGGTGGCCGCGGGTGGCGCGGGCGCCGAGGTAGGCGTCGAGCTCGTTGAACTTCAGCCCCATCGTGCGCTGGCCGGCGCGTACCTGCAGGGTCTGCCCCGGGCTGATCGCCACGATGGCGACCACGCGTTCGGTGGCGAGCTTGGCCTTCGGGATCTCGATGATCTTGTTGCCCTTGCCCTTGTCCAGTTCCGGCAGGTCGTTGGCGGCGATCGCCAGCAGGTTGCCGGAGCTGGTCACTGCCACGATGCGGTCGGTGGCGACGTTGGCCACTGCCGACGGGGTCAGCACCGACGAACCGGCCGACAGGTTCAGCATCGCCTTGCCGGCCTTGTTGCGGCCGATCAGGTTCTCGAAGCGGGTGACGAAGCCATAACCGTGGCTGGAGGCCAGCACGAAGCGGGTGTCCGGCTCGGCGCTGGCCAGGGTCACGAAGCTGGTGCCCGGTGCCGGCGAGAAGCGGCCGGTCAGCGGTTCACCATTGCCACGCGCGGAGGGCAAGGTGTGCACCGGCGTCGAGTAGGCGCGGCCCTCGCTGTCGAGGAACGCGACCTGCTGGGTGCTGCGTGCGCGCACCGCGCCCTGCAGTCCGTCGCCTTCACGGTAGGACAGGGCAGATGCATCGACGTCGTGGCCCTTGGCGGCACGGATCCAGCCCTTCTCCGACAGCACCACGGTCATCGGCTCGCTCGGCACCAGCTCGGTCTCGTCGATGGCCTGCGCCGCCTGACGCTGCACCAGCGGCGAACGGCGTGCGTCGCCGAACTTCCTGGCGTCGGCGGTCAGTTCGTCGCGGATCAGCTTCTTCAGCTTGGCCTTGCTGTCGAGGATGCCGAGGATCTTCTCGCGCTCCTTGGCCAGTTCATCCTGCTCGCCGCGGATTTTCATTTCCTCCAGGCGGGCCAGCTGCTTCAGCTTGGTTTCCAGGATGTACTCGGCCTGTTCCTCGGACAGGCCGAAGCGCGCGATCAGCGCGGCCTTCGGCTCGTCTTCGGTACGGATGATGTGGATCACCTCGTCCAGGTTGAGGAAGGCGACCAGCAGGCCTTCCAGCAGGTGCAGGCGGCGCTCGACCTTCTGCAGGCGGTGCTGCAGGCGGCGGGTGACGGTGTTGCTGCGGAAGGTCAGCCATTCGCTGAGCAGCATCTTCAGGTTCTTCACCTGAGGACGGCCGTCCAGCCCGATCACGTTGAGGTTGACGCGGTAGCTGCGCTCCAGGTCCGTGGTAGCGAACAGGTGGCCCATCAGCTGGTCGGCGTCGACCCGGTTCGAACGCGGCACCAGCACCACGCGCACCGGGTTGGCGTGGTCGGATTCATCGCGGATGTCTTCCAGCCACGGCAGCTTCTTGGCGCGCATCTGTGCGGCGATCTGCTCGATCACCTTCGACGGCGACACCTGGAACGGCAGCGCCGTGATCACGATGTTGCTGGCTTCCCTGGTGAAGGTCGCGCGTGCACGCACGCTGCCGTTGCCGGTCTCGTAGATGTTGCGCAGGTCATTGGCCGCGGTGATGATCTCGGCGCTGGACGGGTAGTCCGGGCCCTGCACGTGTTCGCACAGGTCGCGCACGCTGGCGTCGGGGTTGTCCAGCAGGTGCAGCAGCGCGCTGACGATCTCGTTGAGATTGTGCGGCGGCACGTCGGTGGCCATGCCCACGGCGATGCCGGTGGTGCCGTTGAGCAGCAGGTGCGGCAGCCGCGCCGGCATCCAGGTAGGCTCCTGCAGGGTGCCGTCGAAGTTCGGTGCCCAGTCGGTGGTGCCCTGGCCCAGTTCGCCCAGCAGCACTTCGGCGATCGGGGTCAGCTTGGATTCGGTGTAACGCATCGCCGCGAACGACTTCGGGTCGTCACTGGAGCCGAAGTTGCCCTGGCCCTCGATCAGCGGGTAGCGGTACGAGAACGGCTGCGCCATCAGCACCAGCGCCTCGTAGCACGCGCTGTCGCCGTGCGGGTGGTACTTACCGATGACGTCACCGACGGTGCGTGCGGACTTCTTCGGCTTGGACGCGGCATTCAGGCCCAGCTCGCTCATCGAATAGATGATGCGGCGCTGCACCGGCTTCAGGCCGTCGCCGATGAACGGCAGGGCACGGTCCAGGACCACGTACATCGAGTAGTCGAGGTAGGCGCGTTCGGCGTACTCGCGCAGCGGCAGTTGTTCGAATCCGTGGAACACGGGGCGGGCAAGTTCGGTCATGCGGCGTTGTTACCTATGTCGGGAGGCGGCGACGGTGGTCGCCGCTCGCAATCCTGTGATTATCCGGATGCGGCGGGGGATGCCAAGCCGCGCGCAGGGTCCAGCCCGGTTTCCAGGCCGTGGCCGGCCCGCGCCAGGTAGCGCCCCGGTGGCAGCCCGAAGTGGCGGCGGAACACGGTGACGAAGGCGCTGGCGCTGCTGAAGCCCAGTGCGTGGGCGATGTCGGCGACGCTGCGGCCATCGGTCAACTGGCGCAGGGCTTCGGAGAGCCGGGCCTGCTGCCGCCACTGGGCGAAGCTGAGCGTGGTCTCGTCGCGGAAGTGGCGGGTCAGGCTGCGCGGTGACAGGCCGGCCCAGTGCGCCCATTCGGCCAGGCTGCGTTCGTCGGACGGGTCGGCCAGCAGCTGCGAGGCGATCTTCAGCAGGCGCCGGTCATGCGGCATCGGCAGGTGCATGCGCTGGCGTGGCGCTGTGCGGATCTCGTCCACCAGCACCTCGATGATGTGCTGGCGTTCGGAGGTGGTGTCGTAGCCCGGTGGCCAGTCACAGATGCGGTCGGCGAGCGCCTGCGCCAGCTTGGACAGGCCCAGCACGCAGGGATCGGAGGGCAGGGTGGCACAGACCGGAGCTGCCAGCGCCATGCCCCAGCCACGCAGGGGTCCGTCGAGGGTGACCGTGTGCGGCTCCAGCGGCGGCATCCAGCCGGCCGAGCCCGGCGCCAGCGACCAGGTGCCGTGCGAGGTACGGGTGGTCAGCAGGCCGCGCTCGACGCAGATCAGCTGCGCGCGCTGGTGATGATGCCAATCCACTTCACGGACCAGCCCTTGCGGGCTGTCGAAGCGGAAACCAACCACCGGGGGACCGTCGTTGCGCTCGAACCAGTCCAGTGCTTCGTCCCTGAGCAGGCGTTTGGGGGTAGGGATTTCTGCCTTGTTCATCATGTCTGCTGGCTGAAATGTGTCATCCATTGGCTGAATTGTACTAGCGGGCCACCTGACCAGGTCATTAAGGTAGGCGCCTTCACTGATCCAGCCCACTGCTGCAACACAGCATTCGATGCCAGATCGAATATTTCCATTGAGAAATATTTTTTTTGGAAGAGAATGCTCCCCCATGATCTGTCCTGCAACCACTCCCCCCAGCTTCGGCCTGCTGCTGCGCCAGGTGCGCGACGGCCTGGTCCGCCAACTCGACGCGTCCATGGCTGAAGAAGATCTGGGCATCGGCTTCACCCACTACATCGGGTTGAAGGTGCTTTCGAACATGGCGCCGTGCACCGCCAACGAACTGGCCCAGGCAATCGATCAGGTGCCCAGCGCGGTGACCCGGCTGCTGGACAAGCTCGAAGCGCTGGGCTGCGTCCGCCGCGAACCGCATGCGCAGGACCGGCGGGCATTGCAGATCGTGCTGACCGACGAAGGCCGCGCGCTGTGGGCGCGCTTGAAGCTGCGTGGCGACGCGGTGATGGATTACGCCCTGCGTGATCTTTCCGCCGACGAGCGCACGCTGCTGCTGTCCCTCCTTACCCGAATCCGCGATTCACTGACGACCCCATGAACCCGAGCCCGCATTCCACTTTCCGCCGGTCCGGGCGCGCGCTGCTGGTGTCAGCGCTGGCCCTGGCCCTGGCCGCCTGTGCCAGCAGTCGTGGCCTCAACCCGCAGGGCCACGTGCTTGACGTGGACAGCCTGCACAGCGAACGCACCCTGGCCGACACCGACCTGAGCGCCACTGGCTTCCCGGCGCAGGACTGGTGGAAGGCACTGGGTGATGCGCAGCTGGACGCGCTGGTCGCCGAGGGCCTGGCCGGCCACCCGAGCCTTGACGCCGCCGATGCCCGCCTGCGCCAGGCCCAGGCCCAGGTCGGCACCGCACGTGCCGACGAACTGCCGAGCCTGTCGGTGTCCGGTGGCTACACCGGCCTGCGCCTGCCCGAATCGATGGTCGGCAGCGAAATGGGTGGCCGTTACGGCGGCAGCAGCCAGGTCGCCTTCGACTTCAGCTACGGCGTTGACCTGTGGGGCGGCAAGCGCGCCGCCTGGGAAGCCGCCGTGGACGGTGCCCACGCCGCCACCGTTGAAGCGCAGGCCGCGCGCCTGAACCTGTCCACTGGCATCACCCAGGCCTATGCCGACCTGGCCTACGCGTGGCAGCTCAACGACGTAGCCGAGGAAGAGCTGAGCCGTTCGCAGAAGTCACTTGAACTGACCCGCCAGCGCCGCAGCGCCGGCATCGACAGTGATCTGCAGGTGCGCCAGGCCGAGGCCCGTGTGCCGGCCGCGCAGCAGCAGGTGCAGGCCGCCCAGCAGCGTATCGACGCCGCCCGCACCGCGCTGGCCGCGCTGGTCGGCAAGGGCCCGGACCGTGGCCTGTCGATCCAGCGCCCGCGGCCGCTGAATCCGGTGGCACTGCAGCTGCCGGGCGTGCTGCCCAGCGAGCTGCTTGGCCGCCGCCCCGACATCGTCGCCGCACGCTGGCGCGTGGAAGCGGCCGACAAGCAGATCAAGGTTGCCAAGACCAAGTTCTACCCGAGCTTCAACCTGACCGCGCTGGCCGGCGTGGTCGCCCCGAATGTGGGCGACCTGCTGAAGAGCAGTTCCACCTTCGCCTATATCGGCCCTGCGCTGAGCCTGCCGATCTTCGAGGGCGGCAAGCTGCGCGCCAACCTGGCCAATACCGATGCGCAGTACGACCTGGCGGTGGCCAACTACAACCAGACCGTGCTCGACGCACTGCGGGACGTCGCCGACCAGGTCAACGCGGTGCGCTCGCTGGCACAGCAGGCGCAGTCGCAGCAGCAGGCGGTGGACACCGCACGCGCTGCCTTCGACCTGGCCCAGCAGCGCTACCGCGCCGGCATCGGCAGCTACCTGGACGTGCTGACCGCGCAGTCCACCCTGCTGCAGTCGCAGCAGCAGCTGGCCGGCCTGCAGTCGCAGCAGGTGCAGTCCTCAGTGCGCCTGAGCAAGGCGCTGGGCGGTGGTTTCCAGCCCACTGACGCCGACCGCGCACCGATCGCCTCCCATTCCGATTCCTCGCATTCCTGAAGACCTCCGCCATGAGCCAGACCCAAGACACCGCGGCCCCGGCCGCCCCCAACCGCCGCGGCCACCTGCTGCGCGGCCTGTTCGTGATCGTCGTGCTGCTGCTTGCCGCTTTGGCGCTGTGGTACTTCATGTTCGGCCGTTGGTTCGAAGAGACCGACGATGCCTACGTGCAGGGCAACCAGGTGCAGATCACCCCGCTGGTGGCCGGCACCGTGGTCGCCATCAATGCCGATGACGGCATGCGCGTGGAGCGCGGCCAGCTGCTGGTGCAGCTGGACCCGTCCGACACCGCAGTGGCGCTGCAGCAGGCCGAAGCCAACCTGGCCAAGACCGTGCGCCAGACCCGCGGCCTGTACCGCAGCGTGGAAGGCGCGCAGGCGGACCTGAACGCCCGCCAGGTGACCCTGAAGCGCGTGCGCGAAGACTACGCCCGCCGCAAGGACCTGGCCGCCACCGGCGCCATCTCCAACGAAGAACTGGCCCACGCCCGCGACGAGCTGGCCGCGGCCGAAGCGGCCGTGGCCGGTTCGCGCGAGACCGTCGAGCGCAACCGCGCGCTGGTCGACGACACCGTGATCGCCACCCAGCCGGACGTGCAGGCCGCCGCTGCGCAGCTGCGCCAGGCCTTCCTCAACAACGCCCGCGCCGGCATCGTTGCACCGGTCTCCGGCTACGTCGCCCGTCGTTCGGTGCAGGTCGGCCAGCGCGTGCAGCCGGGCAATGCCCTGATGGCCGTGGTGCCGACCGAGCAGATGTGGGTCGAGGCCAACTTCAAGGAAACCCAGCTGCGCCACATGCGCCTGGGCCAGGAAGTGGAGCTGAAGTCGGACCTGTACGCCGGCGACGTGAAGTACAAGGGGCGCATCCAGAGCCTGGGCCTGGGCACCGGCTCGGCGTTCTCGCTGCTGCCGGCACAGAACGCCAGCGGCAACTGGATCAAGATCGTGCAGCGCGTACCGGTGCGCATCGCCATCGATGCCAAGCAGCTGGCGGAGCACCCGCTGCGCATCGGCCTGTCGATGAAGGCCGAAGTGAGCCTGCGCGACCAGAAGGGCGAAGTGCTGCCGAGCACCCCGGCCAAGGGCACGGTGTTCGACACCGACGTGTATGCCAAGCAGCTGCATGATGCCGACGAGGTGATCCACACGATCATCCAAGGCAACCTGCCGCAGCAGCAGGCGAAGGTGGGCTGAGGTCGCCATGTCCGCACAAGCTCCAGCCGCGCCCGGCGCTCCGGGCGCACCGGCGGCGCCGGCTGCGGCCTCCGGGTTCCTGCCGCCCAGCGTCGCCCTGTGCACCGTAGGCCTGGCGATGGCGTCGTTCATGCAGGTGCTCGACACCACCATCGCCAACGTCTCGCTGCCGACCATCGCCGGCAACCTCGGCGCCAGTTCGCAGCAGGCGACCTGGGTCATCACCTCGTTTGCGGTCAGCACGGCCATCGCGCTGCCGCTGACCGGCTGGCTCAGCCGCCGTTTCGGCGAACGCAAACTGTTCGTCTGGGCGACCCTCGCCTTCGTCATCACCTCGCTGTTGTGCGGCCTTGCGCAGAGCATGGGCATGCTGGTGGTGTCGCGTGCGCTGCAGGGCTTCGTGGCCGGCCCGATGTACCCGATCACGCAGTCGCTGCTGGTCTCGATCTATCCACGTGAGAAGCGCGGGCAGGCATTGGCACTGCTGGCGATGATCACGGTGGTGGCGCCGATCTGCGGCCCGATCCTCGGTGGCTGGATCACCGACAACTACAGCTGGGAATGGATCTTCCTGATCAACGTGCCACTGGGCATCTTCGCCGCGCTGGTGGTGGGCAACCAGCTGAAGGGACGCCCGGAGCAGATCGAGAAGCCGAAGATGGACTACGTCGGCCTGATCACGCTGGTGATTGGTGTCGGCGCGCTGCAGCTGGTGCTCGACCTGGGCAACGACGAGGACTGGTTCTCGTCGATGAAGATCGTGGTGCTGGCCTGCGTGGCGGTGGTCACGCTGACGGTGTTCCTGATCTGGGAACTGACCGACAAGGATCCGATCGTCGACCTGAAGCTGTTCCGGCACCGCAACTTCCGTGCCGGCACGCTGGCGATGGTGGTGGCCTATGCGGCGTTCTTCAGCGTGGCGCTGCTGATTCCGCAGTGGCTGCAGCGTGACATGGGCTACACCGCGATCTGGGCAGGCCTGGCGACTGCGCCGATCGGCATCCTGCCGGTGATCATGACGCCGTTCGTGGGCAAGTATGCGTCGCGCTTCGACATGCGGATGCTGGCCACCGTGGCCTTCATCGTGCTGTCGATGACCAGCTTCCTGCGCTCGAACTTCAACCTGCAGGTGGACTACATGCACGTGGCCGGCGTGCAGCTGATCATGGGCATTGGCGTGGCGCTGTTCTTCATGCCGGTGCTGCAGATCCTGCTGTCGGACCTGGATGGGCGCGAGATCGCGGCGGGCTCCGGCCTGGCGACGTTCCTGCGCACGCTGGGCGGCAGCTTCGCGGCCTCGCTGACGACGTGGCTGTGGGCGCGGCGTACCCAGGTGCACCATGCCGACCTGACCGAGCACATCTCGGCCTATCAGCCGGGCATGCATGAGCAGGTCACGGCAATGGGGCAGGGCGACCTGCAACATGGCGCCGCGGTGCTCAACAACATGATCAACCACCAGGCATCGCAGATGGGTTTCAACGACATCTTCTTCCTGCTGGGCTGGATCTTCCTGGCGATCATCACCTTCCTGTGGCTGGCCAAGCCGCCGTTCGGCGCACGCGCGGGTGCGGCGTCCGCGGGCGGTGGGCATTGATCGACCATTGGCGTTGAAACGCAGAAAACCCCGCCGCAAGGCGGGGTTTTTCTTTTGGTAGATCCACGCCATGCGTGGATGGATCCTGGGGTCGTGCGGGTTCCCGAATCCCGGAAACGAAAAAACCCGCTTTCGCGGGTTTGATCATCTTGAGTCGTGGTGCCCAGGAGAGGACTCGAACCTCCACGGTTTTACCCGCTAGTACCTGAAACTAGTGCGTCTACCAATTCCGCCACCTGGGCGACTCAGGAGAAGAATTGTGCGGCACGGCAGAGAGTGTGTCAACAACATTTCACACTTTTTTCTGCGGTTGCACGCCCAGATGGTGCAGCAGGCTGCGCATCGCCGGTGACAGCTGCGCCCACCCGGCGAAACAGGCGCACAGGCGGCGCTGTGCCCACGCATCGGCAAGCGGCACCGCAACGGTATGCGTACTGCGTCGATGCTGGCGCGCGATGCTCCGCGGCACGATGCCGACACCGATGCCGTGGCCGACCATGATGCAGACACCCTCGAAGGTCTTCATGCGGATGCGCACATCGAGGCGGCGCCCGATGTCGCGGGCCTGGTCTTCGATGTAGATCTGAAGCGCATTGCCATCGGCGAGGGCAACGAAGGTCTCGCCGGCGGCATCGGCGAAGGTCACGCTGCGCAGTGATGCAAACCGGTGATCGGCAGGCAGCAGCATCACCAGCGGATCTTCGGCCACCACATGCTGCTGCAGGCCGGTGGCGTCAACCGCATCACTGATGATGCCGGCCTCGGCCTGGCCAGCGCTGATTGCACGCACGACTTCGGGGCTGGTGCGTTCCAGCAGTTCGACGTGCAGGCGGGGTCGTTCCGCCAGCCACGGTGCGAGCCGCGGGGGCAGGTAGTTGGTCAGTGCTGCGGTGTTGGCATACAGATGCAGGGTGCCGCGCGCCCCCTGCGCGAATGCCTGCAGTTCGCCGCGCAGCTGCGCCTGCTGTTGCAGGATCAGGCGTGCATGGTGGGCGAGGGCGGCGCCGGCTTCAGTCAGGCTGACGCCACGTGGATGCCGGTTCAACAGCAGGGTGCCGGCATCGGCTTCGATCGTGCGCAGGCGCTCGCTGGCCGAACCCAGGGCCAGGTTCGCCTGCGTTGCGCCGGCCGTGATGCTGCCCGCCTCGGCAATCGCCAGGAACAGCCGCAGGTCGGCAATGTCCATCCGCATGTGATGCCCTCGTCGCAACGCCCGAGCCTTCGGGTCAGCCGAAGGGTGGGCCGGGAAGACCGCATTGTGCGCCGGGCGACGGCCCGATCCAATGAAGGCATGAATGAATCGATGTACTTCTATGGGTTGCTGGTGGTGGTGTTCGTGCTGGCCGGCGTGGTCAAGGGCGTGACGGGCATGGGGCTGCCGACGGTGGCGATGGGCCTGCTCGGTGGCGCGCTGTCGCCGGTGGCGGCGGCGTCGATGCTGTTCATCCCGACCTTCGTCACCAATGCGTGGCAGCTGCTGTCCGGGCCGTCACTGGGCCACATCGTGCGGCGCCTGTGGCCGATGATGCTGGCCGTGGTGGTGGTGACGCTGGGTTCGGCAGCGTTGCTGGTACGGGTCGATCGCAGCGGGTCGCGCGTTGCGCTGGGCGTGGCCCTGATGGTCTATGCCGCCTATGCGTTGCTTGCGCCGGTGTTCCGCGTGCCGCAGCGGCGCGAGCGCTGGCTGGGGCCGCTGGTGGGCGCGCTGTCCGGCGTAGTGACCGGCGCCACCGGCGTGTTCGTGATGCCGGCGGTGCCGTACCTGCAATCACTGGGGTTGCAGCGCGAAGAGTTGGTGCAGGCGCTCGGGCTGGCCTTCACCGTGTCGACGATTTCGCTGACCACCGGCCTGGTGCTGCACGGTGCGTTCGGCATCCAGCAGCTGGGGCTGAGTGCGCTGGCGGTGCTGCCGGCGCTGCTGGGCATGTGGTTGGGGCAGGTGATCCGGCAGCGCATCAGCGCACGGGTGTTTCGGGCGTGCTTCCTTGGCTTCCTGCTGCTGCTCGGCCTGGAGCTGGTGCTGCGGCCATTGTTCTGATGCCAAATTCCCGGCATGAAAAAACCCGCTTTCGCGGGTCTTTCTCATTCTCGACGTGGTGCCCAGGAGAGGACTCGAACCTCCACGGTTTTACCCGCTAGTACCTGAAACTAGTGCGTCTACCAATTCCGCCACCTGGGCGTCGAGGAGCGAGATTATGGGGTGTCGTTATGGGGGTGTCAACACCTTTTGCAGCGCCGGGGTCGGATCCCGTTTCGCTTGCGAAAGGGGCTCTGACCCCAGGGCCAGAGCGCCGGATCGCAGGCAAAAAAAATCCCCGCCGAAGCGAGGAGTTCTTTCGTTGGTGCCCAGGAGAGGACTCGAACCTCCACGGTTTTACCCGCTAGTACCTGAAACTAGTGCGTCTACCAATTCCGCCACCTGGGCGTTCCAGAGGCGCAATTGTGAAGATGAATCCGGGAGCTGTCAACGACTTCCTGAAATTATTTCATCCAACGCCTCCAGGGCGGGCGCTGACCCGTTCTGCACGCCATCAACGGCTACCATGTAGGGCGATGACTACCAAAAAACCAAGCAAGGGCGGGAGCAAGTCCCGCAGCCAAGCCCCGAAGAAGGGCCCGAAGGCGGGCGCAGCCCGCACCACCAAGCCGGGCAAGCCGCTGCCAGGCTGGTTCCCCGAATTGAATGAAGGCGGTGCGCCGCCACGCGGCCGCAAGGTCCGCACCGCTGATGCGGCAGCACCCGGCCCGGCCCCGGGCCGCAAGCTGCCGCCGACCGGCAAAGTGATCGACGATCCCTATGCCGCCCGCGAAGCCGAGAAATACGAACAGCCCATCGCCAGCCGCGAGGCCATCCTGGCCCTGCTGGAGCGTTGCGAAGGGCCGCAGACCGCCGAGGAACTGGGCGCACGCCTGGGCCTGACCGCCCCGGACCGTGCCGAAGCACTGTCGCGCCGGCTCGGCGCCATGGTCCGCGATGGCCAGCTGGTGCAGAACCGCCGAGGCGGCTTCGCCCCGATCCAGACCCTGAACCTGGTCACCGGCGTGGTGATCGCCAACCCGGAAGGATTCGGTTTCCTGCGTCCGGTCGAGGGCGGCGACGACCTGTTCCTGCCGCCGTATGAAATGCGCAAGGTCATGCACGGTGACAAGGTGCTGGCCCGCGTGACCGGCATCGACCACCGTGGCCGCCGCGAAGGCAGCATCGCCCGCGTGCTGGAGCGCGGCATGACCCGCCTGATCGGCCGCTTCAGCGTCGAGATGGGGATCAATTACGTGGTACCCGATGACAAGCGCGTGCAGCGCAACGTGCAGGTACCGCCGGACCAGACCGGGGGCGCGCGTGATGGCCAGCTGGTGGTCTGCGAACTGACCCAGGCCCCGGACAGCCGCCGTCCGCCGATCGGCCGCATCATCGCCGTGCTCGGCGACAAGCTGACCGCATCGCTGGTGGTGGAGACCGCCATCCACGGTCACGAGCTGCCGTTCGAGTTCCCGCAGGAGGTGCTGGATGAAGCGGCCTCGGTGCCGCTGGTGGTCGAACCGGCAATGATCGGTGACCGCGTCGATCTGCGCAGCACGCCGCTGGTTACCATCGATGGCGAGGATGCCAAGGACTTCGACGACGCGGTGTACTGCGAGCCGAATGCCGATGGCTTCCGCCTGGTGGTGGCCATTGCCGATGTTTCGAACTACGTCCGCCCCGGCACGCCGCTGGACGAGGAAGCGCAGAAGCGTGCGACTTCGGTCTACTTCCCCGGCTTCGTGGTGCCGATGCTGCCGGAGACCCTGTCCAACGGCATCTGCTCACTGATGCCCAAGGTCGACCGCATGTGCTTCGTCTGCGACATGCAGATCGACCGCGATGGCCTGGTCACGCATTCGCGCTTCTACGAGGCCGTGATGAATTCGCACGCGCGCCTGACCTACACCCAGGTGTGGAAGGCGGTGGGCGAGGACGATGCCGATACCAAGGCCTGGATGGGTAACCTGCTGCCGCAGGTGCAGCGCCTGCACCAGCTGTACAAGGTGCTGTCAAAGGCACGTGCCAAGCGCGGTGCCATCGAGTTCGAAAGCAGCGAGGTACGCTTCGTGCTGGACAACCGTGGTGAAGTCACCCAGGCCGGCATGCTGGTGCGCAACGACGCGCACAAGCTGATCGAGGAATGCATGATCGCGGCCAATGTGGAGGCGGCGAAGTACCTGCTGTCGCGCCATGTGCCGGCCCCGTACCGCATCCACGAGAAGCCGCCGGAAACCAAGTACGCCGACCTGCTGGAATTCCTCAAGGAGTTCAAGCTGAGCCTGCCGCCGTGGTCGAAGGTGCGCCCGGGTGACTACACCAAGCTGCTGAAGAAGATCCGCGACCGCCCCGATGCGACGCTGCTGGAGTCGGTGTTGCTGCGCAGCCAGAGCCTGGCGATCTACAGCCCGGAGAACCACGGCCACTTCGGCCTGGCGCTGGAGGCCTACGCGCACTTCACCTCGCCGATCCGTCGCTATCCCGACCTGCTGGTGCACCGCGCGATCAAGCATGCGCTGTCCGGCAAGCCGCTGGACAAGTTCACCTACAACGCCCGCGAGATGGCCGCGCTGGCGCTGCAGTGTTCCGAGCGTGAGCGCCGTGCCGACGAGGCCGAGCGCGAGGTCGACGAGCGTTACCGCGCGGCGTGGATGGAAAAGCACGTGGGCGGCCAGTTCGACGGCGTGATCAGCGGCGTGACCAGCTTCGGCCTGTTCGTCGAGCTGGACGAGTCGAAGGTACAGGGTCTGGTCCACGTGACCCAGCTGCCGCAGGACTATTACAAGTTCGACGCGACCCGCAAGACGCTGACCGGCGAGCGCCGCGGCGGCAGCTACCGGCTGGGTGACCGCGTGCGCATCCTGGTGCTGAAGGCCAGCATGGAAGAACGCAAGATCGACTTCCGCCTGGTGGAACACAAGGGTGAGGACGAGGGCGATGGCCTGCCGCCGCTGCCTGAGCGGGGCAAGCCGGCCAAGCGGAAGAAAGAGAAATATTGATGACCGTGGTAGTGCCGGCCGCTGGCCGGCATCCATGGCACCCTCGGCACCGACGGGTTGCCGGCCAGCGGCCGGCACCACCAGGAGACATCGCATGCAAGGCCAACCCGAATACAGCGGCGGCTGCCAGTGCGGCGCGATCCGCTTCCACGTGCGTGGCGCGCTGACCGACAGCTCGATCTGCCACTGCCGCATGTGCCAGAAGGCCTTCGGCGCCTACTACGCGCCGCTGGTGTCGGTACGCGGTGTGCAGTTCAGCTGGACCCGCGGCCAGCCGCGCTATTTCCAGTCGTCCAACGTGGTGCGACGTGGCTTCTGCGCCGACTGCGGCACGCCATTGACCTACGAAGCGCCCGATGGCGTGGCGGTGGCTGCCGGCGCGTTCGACGAACCCGAACGCCTGCCACCGACGATCCAGTACGGGGTCGAACGCAAGCTGCCCTTCGTCGACAGCCTGGCCAGACTGCCGGTACGGCGTACCGAGCAGGACATCGCGGCCCTGGACTTCCTGGCCACGATCGTGTCCCACCAGCACCCCGACCACGACACGCCGCACTGGCCACCGCGCAGCCGGTGAGGTTTGTGTAGAGCCGAGCCCATGCTCGGCTGCCTTGAAGCGCGGCCGCCGCCGATGCTCTACCATAGCCACCCCCTTTCCGGTCCCCGCCCGCATGAGCAAGAACAGCCAGTGGATCGTCGGCGTCAACGCCGTCGCCTCCTCCATCGAGAACGACGCCGAGAACGTCCGCGAAGTGCTGGTCGAGGCCGGAGCGAAGAACCCGCGCCTGACCGAGATCGAGGAAAACGCCCGCCGCAAGGGCATCGACGTGCGCAAGGTGAACAGCCAGGCGCTGGACGGTGTGGGCGGCTCGGTGCGCCACCAGGGCGTGGCCGCGCGCTATGCCGCCGCCCGCACCTACAGCGAGAACGAGCTGGAAGGCCTGGTCACTGCGGCCGAGGGCAAGGCGCTGCTGCTGGTGCTGGACGAGGTGCAGGACCCGCACAACCTGGGCGCCTGCCTGCGCTCGGCCGCTGCGGCCGGTGCGACTGCAGTGATCATCCCCAAGGACAAGTCGGCCACGGTCAACGCCACCGTGCGCAAGACCTCGGCCGGCGCCGCCGACCTCATCCCGGTGGTGGCGGTAACCAACCTGTCGCGCTGCCTGAAGGACCTGCAGAAGCAGGGCG